>JBKBJB010000073.1:0-4985 GCA_046294055.1 Caldimicrobium sp. | reverse complement strand
CCTTAAAAATAAAAATTATAACAGTTTTTCTTTAAAAAAGCCCTTTCCAAAAGTCTTTTGGTGCATAGGGTCCTGTATATTTGCCCTTTTCCTTTCTTTCTCTGAAGGTTTCTTTCACCGTATGTCTTGATAATTCTTCCAAAACTCTTGCTCTTTCCCTTTCACAATTCCTTAGTCTTTCCTTTGCATAAAGCACATATTCTTTTGATATATCAATCCCTATGTAATCATGCCCGAGAAGTTTAGCTGCCACTAAGGTTGTTCCACTTCCGCAATAGGGGTCAATAACTATGCCTTTCTTATCCTCCAAAAGGGAGTATATTATCCTTGTAGGAAGCTCTATGGGAAAAGGTGCAGGATGGGGATTTTTCTTTTCAGGTGGCAGGCGCCATACAGATGTAAGCAAGGCATGCTTAGGTTTAAGCTCCTCACCTATAAAGTTATCACCCTTTGGTTTGTATAGCCAGTATATTCTTTCATCTACCTGCCAAAACCTCCATCCCCTTATGTTGCCAGCTATCCCTCTATCCCATACTATTTCTTGCCTAATAATCCACTTGGTTTTTCTTAACCAATCCATAGGATGTATCATAATACCCCTCTCCCATCTTAGTTTATGGTTGTAAAAGAAAGAGCCTCCCTGCTTTGTTATCCTGTAAAGTTCGTTCAAAACCTCTACCTGTATTCTTTGATATTCCTCTTCTGGCAAGTTATCAACAGCTCCCGCGTACCTTACATTCTTTACAAGCCACCCCTTCTTATTCTCCCCCTTGTTGTAGGGAGGCGATGTGATGCCTAAATCTACGAAGTTATCCGGTAGAGTTTTAAGCACTTCCAAAGCATCGCCACAGAATATTTTATTGATGTAAGCCTCTTGTATCATTTTGCTTTACTCCATAAAAACTGGTAGAAGCCTGTGGATATATATTCTCTATACTTCTCTAACTCCTCACGCGGTATAAGATAAACAATTCTTAGTTCAGGGCTATTAATATAATGCCTGTAATCAAAATAAGCAGTTCTAAGAAACTGTCCCTTTGTGCTTTCACTACCCTTTAACTTATCCTGCCATCTTTTTATCTGGGTTTCTAAGTGATGAACAAAATCTGGCGTATTAAAAGGAATTTCTATGATATAAATTAACCTACCGTCTATAAATCCACTTACTAAAATATTTATATTTTCTTTTATATCTCGTTCCAACCTCGCTAAAGTGTAATCGGTAAAGTTTCCACCTCCATTTAACTTGGCTGGCTTAGAATATCTTTCACCAGCCTTATATTTTTCAAAATCTTGAGTATTTATATTCTTTGGCTTTGCTTCGCATTTTATAGTTTTCCCAGGTATAATAGAGTCCTGTTTAAATCCATTATAACCTATCTTTCCTTTTTCATGAGTGTATCCTGCCAAAGTAACCGTTATAAATTCCCTTATTGTTGATGAATTTTTGTCATTTATGTACATTGTAAGCAGGTCAATCAGCATAGCAATTAAATTATCCTTTGACCGTCCCAAAAGGTATGTTATAAGTTCCTCATGAGTTTTGGTAGAGTATAACTCTATAATCCTTGCTAACTCTTGGTTCATCTAAAATTTTAAATTAAATAACTGTAGTTTGTCAAAAATGGATTTATAAAAGCTTTTTACTGTCTTCAAGCCTAAGACACTCTGAGCGTCGTTTCTATGGCTCTGTAACGGTATTCTTCTGGATTTACCTTCTTTTTTGTAGAAGAACATAAAGGAAGTGGCTTCTTGTTATATACAAAGGATTTTGTACCTCCTTGATCTAATGGATTGTTGTATTTAAAGTTGCTTCTGTTATAATCTTTTTTCTTCATATATACTGCTATACTGTGCATCATTAAGCGTTTATGCAAAGACGCTTAAACAAATCACAAACATTAGTATAAAACCTTTTATTTAGAAGTCAAGAACAAATTATTTTAAAATTTATTTAAAATTGTAAATATATTAAATACCTCTTATATATTGCATTATCTTACCAAAATGGTAAGTTAAAAAAAGTAGATATTATAAGATGAGCAACACAAAAGTCAGTAAAACTAAAGAAAAACTTTTGAAAGCTGCACTTGAGCTTTTTTCAGAAAAGGGTTATTTAGGGGCAACAACAAAAGAAATAGCTAAAAGGGCCTCTGTTTCAGAGCCAACACTTTTTAGACACTTTAAAAATAAAAATAATTTATTTATTGCTGTTTTGGAGCACTATTCCTTTTTACCTAAACTTAGAGAATTAATTAAAGAATTAGAGAATAAACCGCTTAAAGAAGCATTAAAAGACATTGCCCAAGCCTTTATTACACAATTAAATTCTAAAAAAGCTCTCATTAGAATTATGTTAGCAGAAAGTTCCCGTTATCCTGAAGATATTCAAAAAGCCTATCAGAAAACAATTTTTCAAGTGCATAAAGAATTAGCGCAGTATTTTGAGCATTATCAAAAAGAAGGTGCTTTAAAAAGGATTCCTCCTATTATACTCTCTCAAGCCTTTTTAGGTCTATTGTTTTCTTATTTTCTGTTAAAAGAATTTAAACGGTTAAATCCGTACAAGGATTTATCAGATGATGATATTATAAAAAATTATGTTAAGCTTATTTTGAATAATGGATAATCTTTTATATTTAAAAGAAATTACAAAAATTTATCCCCCTTATGATAAAGCTCTTAATAATGTAACCCTTGAGATTAAAAAGGGGGACTTTATTCTTCTTACTGGACCAACAGGTGCTGGCAAAACAACTTTACTTAAATTAATTTATGCCTTAGAAACTCCAACTGATGGTGAGATATTTTTTGAAAACATCCCTTATAGTAAACTTTCATACAAAGATATTATTGACCTAAGAAAACAAATGGGTATAGTTTTTCAAGATCATAAACTATTCTATGATTTAACACTTTATGAAAACATTAAAATTTCTTTAACTCTTGCTCAAAAAAAATTAAAAAAAGAGCAAGTATATATATACGAATTATTAGAAAAATTTAATTTAGCCCATAAATCTAAAAAAAAGGTGAAAGAAATTTCAGGTGGAGAACAGCAAAAAGTAGGAATAATTAGAGCTCTAATTAGAGATCCCTCTATATTAATATTAGATGAGCCTACAGGTAATTTGGACCCTGTAAGCATAAATGATATCATTACACTACTATTAAACATTCACAAAGAAAATAAAACCATTATTTTAGCTACACACGATCCAACGATACTTTCTAAAAACCCAGGAAGAATGGTTATGTTAAATCGAGGAGAAATAGTTCAAAATGTTGTATAGTTTGATTAAGTTAGAAGTTAAAAGAAATTTTTTCCATTATTTTATCATTTATTTTTTCTTTTTCTTTTGGTATATTGTCTTTCTACTTTTATCTTTTTTAAATATTAATTTTTCAACCCTTTCTCAATTTTTTCCCAAAGAAGATGAAGTTTTGTTACTATACTATACCGATAAAAAAGAAAATAAGATTATAGAAATTCAGAATTATTTACAAAATAAGACCTTTGTAAATGATGTATCTCATCTTTCCCCTAAAACCTTATACGAAGAACTTAAAAAAGATCTCCCCTTTGGAAGTTTATCTGAAGAGGAGATAGAAAAAATTTTCCCCTATCTTATAAAAATAAAACTTAAAACTGGAGAAATTAGCTTATTGAAAAAAGAATTAGAGAATTTAAAAGAAATTTCTTCACTTAATTTAGAAATTTTAGTAGAACCACCCCCCACTCTTCTAACCTTTTTTCAGTGGAAATATTTTAATTATCTGCTATTACTTCTTCTTATATTTTGGAATCTATTTTATCTCCTCTTCTTTTATTTTTTAATTAAAACCCTTTCCCTTCATTCAAAAGAGCCTGTAGAAATTTTTCAACTTTTGGGTGGCCATATTTTTATCTTAAGATTTATAAAAATGATTGTTTTAATTTTGCCCCTAATTTTACTTAGTCTTTTTTCCTTTGCTATTTATTTTACGATTATAAATAAAATAATTTATATTTTCCCCTTATTTACTTTTTTCCCTACTCAAGAAAAATTTTCTGAAATGCTTGTGTTCTTGGGAAGCTCTCTTTTTTATAATATTATTTACCCTGTTATTCTTATTATTGTTTTAAATAAAAAAATATGAAAGTTGTACTATTAATTGCTTTATTTACCATTTTGTATCATAACAATTTATGTTCTAGTAATATCAACTTATCCAATAGGGAATTATATTTTGAAAAACAAAAAGACTTAGAAACTTTTAAAAAAGTATTAGTTATTTTAGCCATGAAAAAACACTACCATAAAAAAATCTTTGATTTAGATAAAGAGAGCAAGGGACAGCTTAATTTCGTCCTAAAATACAAATTGGTAAATTCTATGTACATAGCCTTAGAAAAAGAGTTTAAATTAAAAAAACTAAAAAGAAAACCTTTCAAGGCTAACGAACTTATGGAATTGGGTAGTTTTTCTCTTAATACAATAGAGGAGCCAGAAAAAAAAGGATATTTTGATCCTATCACTGGAAAACCGATTTTGCCTGGTAAGTATAATGCCTACCTTAAAGAAAATACTACTGTAAAAGCTCCTTTTGAAGGGATAATAAAAAAGATCAGTTTTAAAGGAGAAAAAATTACTCTCATACTTGAGAATGATAAATGTGAAGCCCGGCTGAATGGTCTAAATAATGTCACAGTCTCTTTAGGAGAAAAAGTTAATGTTTTAGAACCATTAGGTAAAAGTAGTGACCCTAATTTTTCCTATGAAATTATTTGTAAATAAGTTCTAATGTAAAAGATTATGTAAAAGTTTCTCTTCTAAATATAGAAAGAGCTTTCTTGGTATGTAAAGACCACAGCCTAAAAACCAATTTTCATCTTTTATAATCACATAACCTGGGCTTAAAGGTAAGTCTATCTCAATTTTTTTCTCCTCTTTAAGAAAGGATAACATTTCTCTATTCAGTGTAACAATATTTCTTTTAGCAAA
>JBKBJB010000072.1:0-4998 GCA_046294055.1 Caldimicrobium sp. | reverse complement strand
AATTACTCTCAGTTTTTATAGAGAGATTTATCCCTCTACTTAAAGAAGATGAGGAAGAAAGAACCAATTTAAATAGGTGTATAAAGTGTAATGAATTCACGGTATCACCAACAGGAATTTGTACTTTTTGTAGAAGAAAGGAGCTTATTGAAAGGTTACCTAATAAGAAATTAGAACTTACTGCTGAAGAATGGTTAGAAGTAATAAAAGAAGAGCAGGATAAAGATTGGGTGATTTTTGATGTTAGAGATGAAGAGGCCTACAAGGAGAGAACTCTTCCACAAGCCAAATGGCTCTCCGCAGACCTTTTAAAGGACAAAAAAATACTTTTTCAAAAAATAAAACCTTACAAAAGTAAAAAGCTTCTTTTTTTCTGTTCCTCAGGAAGATTGGGGTATTTATTTACTTTGGCATTAAGAAAAATGGGTTTTGAGGCTTATAACTTAAAAAATCCTGAGAGTCTTTTTCAAGCTATGCCTTGATTTGGAGGAGGTTAGTAGAATAAGAGAAACCTTGACCACTTAGGGTTGAGCCGGTAAAATAATCAAAATGAATTAAAAAAGAGGGGAAAGCAATGGTAAGAATTGCTTTAGAGAGAGATTTACAGGTATTGAAAAATTTGCTTTTAGATATGGCAAAAGCAGTAAATGAAATGATAAGAGGGGCTATCCTTAGTTTTGAAAAATTAGATGAAGATATGGCTAAGAAACTAATAGAATTTGATGATCAGATAGACTATTATGAGCATATGGTCGCACTGACAGCTTTAGAAATTATAGCACTTCAGCAACCAGTAGCGAAGGACTTACGTTTTATCGTTAGCTCAATTGAGATAGCAAGAAATCTTGAAAGGCTCGGAGATCAAGGTGTAAATATTGCTCAAAGAGTGTCAAATTTAACTAAATATAGAGATATCACTTTAAATACATGTAAAGTAAACATAGATAGTATGGCTAAAGAAGCTCTTTTAATGTTAGAGTCTGCTATTGATGCCTTTGTAACAGAAGATCTGCCTAAGGCTCAAAAGGTTATAGCCCATGATGATATCGTAGATCAATTTAAGAGAGATCAAATAGCCTATATTAAAGAATGTATTAAGGAGAAGCCCCAATTAGTAGAAGTGGGAATCGAATATTTAATAGTGGTGCAAAACTTAGAAAGGGTAGCAGACCTTGCCTGTAATATAGCAGAGAGTGTAATATTTACTGTTCAAGGAAAAATGCCAAAGCTTGAAACAAAGAGTTTTCCCTCTGTTAGAGAAATTTTATCAAGGGAGTTGCCTGTTTTTGACCTTCTTCTTCGTCATGCCAGACTGGTTTTGGAGTGTATGTGGCGTCTTCCGCTTGCCTGGGAAGCCTATGTTAAAAAAGATAAGCCCCGCTTTGAAGATATTGCCAAGCATATAGTAGAAATTGAAAAAGAAGCTGACAAAATTAAAACCAATATTAGGGGACATCTTCCCAAGGGAATGATATTACCGGTAGAAAAATTTGAACTTTTTCTCTATTTGAAGGAACAGGATGCCGTGGCAGATTATGCAGAAGCTATATTAAATTGGTTGTCTTTTAAAGAAGTGGACATCTCTGAAAACATTGCTCAAAAGTTAGAAGCACTTTTTAATCAAAGTTTAGAACCTTTAAAATACATAGAAGAGATGATTACTTATTCTGCTGATTTTTTGATTAATTGGGATGAAGATTCAAGAACTAAAGCCAAAGAGCTTATAAGAAAGATTAGGTATCAAGAATATTTAACAGAAGAGATGGGAAATGAAACTAAGCGTCTCGTCTTTAAGGAAATAAAAGACCCACTTACTCTCTTTTTTACTTTAAAACTAATAGATTTAATTTGTGAAATCTCTCATCATGCAGAAAATGCAGCAGATCTTATGCGCACAATGATAGCTAAATAATTGTATTAAATGGATTACCCATTAGTTAATTAGCTTGCCTAATCGTTTAAACCTTATCGTATGGTTTGCACTATCCCAAGAGAAGTAGATAATAAGGGCTTTGCCCTTGAGAGAATGCAGAGGAACAAATCCCCAAAATCTACTGTCATAACTTTGATCCCTGTTATCTCCTAACACAAAGATATGGCCTTGTGGAACAACAACAGGGCCATAATTGTCCCTCGGGCTTACCTCCTTAGAATAGATTTCTTTGTCTGTAAATTGCACATAGGGCTCCTCTAAAGGAGCACCATTTACATAAACTTTTTTATTTATAATTTCTATCCTGTCTCCTGGAAGTCCTATAACTCTTTTTATAAAATCAAGTTTTTTGTTGGCAGGACAGGTAAAAACAACTATTTCTTGTCTCTTGGGTAAAGACCATTTATAAAGAAAATCATCTTTAGCGGGATTCCTCAACCCATAACTTAATTTATTAACCAAAAGGTAATCTCCGATAAGGAGTGTGGGTATCATAGAACCTGACGGTATTTTGTAGGCTTGAACGACAAAGGTTCTAATAAAAAGGGCAATGATAAGAGCAATAAGAAGACTCTTTGTCCAATCTAAGAGTTTGTTTTTGTGCATTTTCTTCTCCTTTTTAAATAGGTGGTTTTTTAAATTTTTAGCACTGCTAAAAAGGCTTCTTGTGGTATTTCAACAAATCCTACGGATTTCAGCCTCTTTTTACCTTCCTTTTGTTTTTCAAGAAGTTTCTTTTTTCTGGTCACATCCCCTCCATAACACTTTGCAAGGACATCTTTTCTAAGAGGGGGTATTCTTTCTCTTGCTATAATTTTACTTCCAATAGCTGCTTGAATAACAACTTCAAAAAGTTGTCTTGGAATAACTTCCTTTAATTTAGTGACTAATTCTTTTCCTTTATAATAGGCTTTATCTTTATGCACGATAAGGGAGAGAGTATCTATGGGCTGTTTATTTATAAGAATATCCATTTTTACAAGCTCGGAGGCACGATATCCAATAATTTGATAATCAAGGGAAGCATATCCTTTAGAATAACTTTTTAATTTATCATAAAAATCCATAACTATTTCACTAAAGGGGAGTTCATAAACTAAAACTACTCTATCAGCGGATATAAACTTTATTTCCTTTTGGATTCCTCTTTTTTCTTCACATAGGGCAATGAGGTTCCCTAAGTAATCCTTAGGGGTATAAATTTCAGCCCTGATATAAGGCTCTAATACTTCTTGTATTTGCCCAGGATCTGGCCAATGAGCTGGATTTTCTATTTCTAATTCTTTACCATTCCTTAGGATGACTTTGTATTTAACAGAAGGGGCTGTAGAAATTAAGTTTAGTTTAAATTCTCTTTCTAATCTTTCTTGGACAATTTCCATATGCAAAAGCCCTTGGAAGCCGCATCTAAAACCAAAACCTAAGGCAGCAGAAGTTTCCATTTCATAAGAAAAGGCTGGATCATTAAGCCAAAGTTTTTCAATAGCGTCTTTAAGTGCGGGAAAATCGTCACTATCAACGGGAAAAATTCCTGCAAATACAACAGGTTTTATTTCCCTAAAACCAGGTAAAGGTTCAACTTCGGTGTTAGCTTCTGTAATGGTATCACCAATTTTAGCTTCTCTTACTTCTTTTATGCCAGCCGCAATAAATCCCACTTCTCCTGCAT
This sequence comes from Caldimicrobium sp., assembly GCA_046294055.1. Lineage (GTDB taxonomy): Bacteria > Desulfobacterota > Thermodesulfobacteria > Thermodesulfobacteriales > Thermodesulfobacteriaceae > Caldimicrobium. The sequence continues at coordinate 1,396 of JBKBJB010000072.1, read as the reverse complement.
AAAGTGCATCAAGAGAAGTTGCCTCTGGTGCAAAAACCCCTACTTTCGTAATTTCAAATACCTTTCCTGTAGATATAAATTTAATTTTTTGCCCTGGATAGAGCTTTCCATCCACTACTCTTACTAATACAACCACTCCTAAATAGGGATCATACCACGAATCAAAAACCAAGGCCCGAAGAGGAGCCTCTCTTTTCCCTTGGGGAGGTGGTATTTTCTTAATAATTGCCTCTAAAACTTTATTAATACCTATTCCTAACTTGGCACTAACAAGTATTGCCTCATCGGTAGGAAGCCCTATAATTTCTTCTATTTCTTTTTTGGTTCTTTCTATATCAGCTTGAGGAAGGTCAATTTTGTTAATAACTGGAATAATTTCTAAATTATTCTCTAAGGCAAGATAAACATTAGCCAATGTTTGAGCTTCTACCCCTTGTGAAGCATCAACTACTAATAAAGCTCCTTCACAAGCAGAAAGAGCTCTTGAGACTTCATAAGTAAAGTCTACATGACCAGGTGTGTCAATAAGATTGAGCTGATAGACTTGTCCATCTTCGCTTTTATAATAAAGTCTTACTGCTTGGGCTTTAATAGTAATTCCTCTTTCTCTTTCTAAGTCAAGTTTGTCTAAATATTGATCTCTCATTTCGCGTGAAGATACCGCCCCTGTTATTTCTAAGAGACGGTCTGCCAGCGTGGATTTCCCATGGTCAATATGGGCAATTATACTAAAATTTCTTATGTTTTCCTGAGGAATAATTTTATTTATTTTCATAGCCTTAAGTTTTTTTTTAAAAAAATAACTAAAGTGTTGAAAAATACAAGATAACCCTATTCTCCAATTTTAATAAGTTTTCCTTGTTTTTTAGCTTCTCTAAAGGCTAAGGCAAGTATAATAAAACTTAAAGCTAAATAGATTAAAACTAAGATATATCCTTTAATTAAGGCATCTACCATAATTTCTTTGGTGAGGATGAGGTGTCTAAAGGTTTCAAATATATAAGAGGCGGGGACGATGGCTGATATTTTTTGAAAAAGTGGAGGTAGAGCAGAGACGGGATAAAAAACAGCTGAGAAGGGAAGGAAAAGTAAGGCTAAAGCCCAGGCAAGGATTTCTGCTTCTTGTCCAAAGTAAAGAATAAAGGACATAGTTATGAGTCCTATAGACCATGCAAAAAGTATAAGGGTAAAGGTTAAATAAAAAACTGCCAATCCCTGAGAAAGAAAATTAAATTTAAAAAGGAAAACAGAAAGGCCCCCCATAATTAGTGAGGCAAGCAAGGCTTTTAGAAGGCTATAAAGCCCAAGGCCAATGAGGTATTCAGCAATGCTTAAAGGAGAAATAAAAAGATGTAATAAGTTTCTTGCCCAGATGTCTTCAAGAAAACCAACTGCT
>JBKBJB010000071.1:0-5009 GCA_046294055.1 Caldimicrobium sp. | reverse complement strand
TCTAAGCTTTTCTTTAACCCAAGTAATTTCATCTTCTTTACTTTTTAATTCTCCCAAAAATTTCTTACGCCTAATTTCCTTTAAAATTTTCGCTATTTCATGCCCATCAGTAAGACCTAATTTTTTTAGATCGTCTCCATTCAACATTGGTTTAATTTTCGTAAATTTTTCCCAAACTTCAAAAATAGGCCTAAATTTCTCTTCTAAACTTAGACGATACAACACATAAAGAGGTATTTTTTCCAAAGATTCAACTTTTTCAAAAACATCCTTTTCTTCTTTAAAGATTTCTCTAATTCCATATTCATACCATTTGAGGATTTTTTTTTGCTGTTCTATGGAAAAATTCAATCTTTCAAGACTATATTGCTCGATTTCTATTAAAGACAAAAGATAAAATTTTTCTAACTCTTTGCTATTTAAAACTGTCCTTGCTTTTTTAAAGTAATAAAGGTCATTTTCTTTTAATTCTCTTATTCTTATCTCAAAAAAATCAGGTAACTTTAAACTGATCAAATCTCTTACAAGAGAAACCCAATTTTTTTCCTCTTCTTTTAAAAAAAATAGTTTTAATTCTTTAGCAAGTCTTGAAGGACTAAGTTTATTAAAAGCGGAAGCGGCTTGAGCCCTTTTTAATGCTTCATAAAAGATGGTGTCATAATAAAATTGAAACCTAACTTTAAAACGTATTCCTCTTAAGGCTCTTGTTGGATCCTCGATAAAAGAATCAAGATGTAAGGGGGTGATTTTTCCTTCTTTTAGGTCCTCTAATCCTGATACTAAATCCACAATCTTTTCCTCAAAAGGAGGTGTTAAACCATATATAAGGGCATTAATGGTAAAGTCTCTTCTCATAATATCTTCTTTAAAAGTTGCCTTTTCAACAACAGGTAAAGAGGCAGGCTCGGGATATGTCTCCTTCCTTGCTGTAATTAAATCAAAAACTAAACCATCGAAAAGTTCAATTTTATATGTGTAAAACGGTGTTTTAAAGAGGATCCTACCTAAGACTTTTTGCAAAATTTCCGGCAAAATTGTCTCCCAATCACCTTCTAAAACCACATCTAAATCTTTAACAGGCCTATCAAGAAAGATGTCTCTTACAGGACCCCCTGCTAAGTATAAAAAATACCCTTTTTTTATAGCTACTTCTCTACAAAGCTGAAGAAAATCTATTCCAGACCTTGGTAAATTAATCTTTGAAAAAAACTTGGACCACGAATATGTAAGAACTTTCAACTTAAATTCCTTGGATGATATTTTTGGTAATTTTCAAGCAATTTTTTGAAATCTAAGTGCGTGTAAATTTGTGTAGTTTGAAGGCTTGAATGTCCAAGCATAAGTTGAATAGTCCTTAAATCTGCTCCTCCCTCTAAAAGATGAGTAGCAAAGGAATGTCTAAGTACATGAGGAGAAATTTTATCTGGGTCAATCCCTACTTTAATAGCATACTCTTTTAAAATCTGCCAACATCTTTGCCTTGTAAGAGGTCCTCCTCGTCTATTTAAAAATATATATGTATTACTTTTTTTCTTAGAAGCTAAAAGAGGTCTTACCTCCTTTAGATATTTTTCTAAAAATTGTAGTGCTACTTCTCCAAGAGGAACAAGCCTCTCCTTCATCCCCTTTCCCAAAACTCTCAATAAGCCTAAATTTAAATTAACATTTTCAAATTTAAGCGTTACTAATTCTGAAATTCTAATCCCCGTAGCATAGAGCACCTCTAATATTGTTCTATCTCTGAAACCAAGAGGAGTATTAATATCAACAACTTGAAGTAATCTTTCTATCTCTTCCAAAGATAAAACCTTGGGTAGTCTCATAGGCAACTTTGGACTCTCCAGCAAATGAATAAAAGCCAAATTATAACCCTTTTCTTCTGAAAGAAAGGTCAAAAAATTCTTTAAACTGCTAAGCCTCCTTGCCAATGAATAAGGACTAAATCCCCTCTCTTTTAATTCCCCTAAATATCCTTGAATTATATTTATATTTAGATCATCTATGAATAAACCTTGTTTATTAAGATAATTTAAAAAATCAACCAAATCTGACACATAAGCCATTAATGTATTATTGGAATAATTTTTCAAACTGGATAGATAAAGCAGAAATTCATTTAAAAGGTTATGCATAATTTAAACACTAAGCTCCTTTAAGAGTTTCTCTATTTTGTATGAAAGCATTTCATCTTTAAGTGATAATCCAAGAGATTTCAACTTGGCGATCAGTCCCTGCCTTTCTTGCATAGAAAATCCAGAAAAATTTTCTTTAATTTTTTCTAATATTTTTGTAATAAGCTCTTTTTCTTCTACATTTAGAAAAAGCAATAAATCTCTTGCACTCTCGGGCAAGCCAAATTTTCGATAAAATTCTAAGACCATCTTCTTAAAATCTTTTTTTCCAACAGCTAAATGAATTTTTTTTAAGAATTCTTCTTTTTCTCTGTTACTTTTACCCGAAAAAAGCTTTTCTAATTCTTTAAGATATTTTTCCTTTGCTTTTTTATTTTCACTTCCAGAAAAACCTTCTTTTCTTTCATATTTTCGTCTAACTTTAGCAAATCCACTGGCATCTTTTAATTTATCAATTTCTCTCCAAGAAAGCTTTTTCTTTTCATCAGACATTGTACCTCCCCCTACACTCAATTTGAAATATCTCTTCTTCTGGGAGTTTAATGGATGTAAGTTTCCCCCCATAAACACATCCTGTATCAATACCTATACGATCCTCTAAGTGTAAGACTTCGGGAAAGGGTGTATGCCCAAAAATAATCTTTCTCTGGAACTTACTATCAAATAAATAAAAGCTTTGCCTTATCCAAAGTAAATCTTCTTCACTTTGCTCATACAAAGGCATAGCTGGATTTATCCCAGCATGAACAAAGAAATATTTCCCTATCTCAACATACAATGGTAAAGATTGAATAAAGTTAATATGTTCAGATGGTATTTTTAACTTTCCATCTTCTATATAATTTTTAAGAGTTTCATATCCACCATTATATAAAAAAACTTCTATATCTTTACCAGCAAGGTACCTCTCAAACATCCATTCATGATTACCCTTTAAAGGAAAAACTTTATCAGGATAGGTTTCTTTTAAATTAATTATAAGTTCAAGCACTTTCCTTGACTCCGGTCCTCTATCTATATAATCTCCCAAAAAAATTAGATAATCTATACCCCACCTAATGGGTATTAATTCTAATAATGCTTTCAAAGAATAATAAGAGCCATGAATATCGCCAATGGCAAAAATACTAATTCCAATAGCGGGCTCTTCTATCGTCAAGCCTTTTAAGCCCATATTTTTTAGCAAGATCTAAAGCCTTATTCCATTCTTCTTTAGTAATCATTCTATCCAATGGGGGATATTTCCAGGCATCCCCACATGGTCTATATTGATCCATTAAATTAAAATAAGTATTCTGAGAAATTTCTTCTACTACAAACTTTATAACCTCTTCTGTCTGAGATAAATCACCTGGTAACACCAAATGACGAATAATCAATCCTTGCTTAGCTATCCCTTTCTCTATTATTAAATCTCCTACTTGTCTATGCATTTCCTTCACTGCTTCCCTAACTATCTCTCTATAATTTTTTACCTTAGATAATTTCAACGCCACAGCGTTATCCATATATTTTATGTCAGGCATATAAATATCAATAATGTCCTCTAAAAGTTTTAATGTCTCAAGTGATTCATAGCCACCGCAGTTATAAACTATAGGTAAATTTAATCCTTGTTCTGCAGCTATTTTTATGGCTTCAACTATAAAAGGAACTTGGTGAGTGGGTGTTACTAAATTTATATTATGACAGCCCCAAACTTGTAAAATCAACATAATTTTAGCTAAATTTTGAACAGAAATTTCTTCTCCTTCACCTAAATGGCTTATTTCCCAATTTTGACAATATACACAAGCCATATTACAATATGTAAAAAATATAGCCCCAGAACCCGATTCCCCAACAAGGGGCCGTTCTTCTCCAAAATGTGGTCCATAGCTTGCAACCATAGGCTTTGCCCCTACTTTACAATAACCCTTTTCCCCAGAAAGCCTATCCACTTTACACTCATTGGGGCATAATCTACAAGGGCTCATAAGCTCATATAAAGCCTCTAACCTTTTTTGTAATTCTCCCTTTTCTAAAAGCTCAAGATATGAAGGATATTTCATTTTATAAAATCACACCAATGCTTTACTTCTAAAGCACTACCCAGAAGAAGGCTAAAGTTTAAATAACATCCTGTACAAGCAGTGGCTATCACTTTTTTACCTAACAGCTCTCCCTTCCAAGATTTACTAAAATTCTGCTGAAACTGACAGAACCACAGAGTTACTTTAGCAGAACCACAACAAAAATCTCTTAGGTCTATTATATTTTTTAAATAATTTTCTACAGATGTCAAGGGATTTCTTAAATGACAGGGGAAATGATAAAGTATATTAGAGTTATTTTCTAACTCTATGGAACAATGTAGGTTTTCTTTTAAAAAATCTAAAATAAAATAAACTCTCTCTGAAAGTTCCTTAAAAAGATAGGCAAAATTTGTCTCTAAAAAAAGTTTTGGATAAACATTTTTTAGCATCCAAAAACAAGTAGCACAAAGTGTAAGGATAGGCTTTTTTTCAGAAAAGATTTGAAGCTTATTTAAAGCAAATTTTCGCAGATTTTCTATAGCCTTAAGACTTAAATATATAATTCCACAACAATCTTGATTTTTAGGAAGATGAACTTTTATGGATAGATTATGAAGAATTTGTAGTATTTTTTTAAGAGCCTCAGGGTAAAGATGTTTGGTGCCGCAACCAAGATAAAAATAAATATCACCTTTTAATGGGTTGTAATAAAAATCTTGAATAGTAGTGTCATCCCATTTATGAATAAATTTCTTAGCTGAAGGATAAAAGCTTAAAAAGGGGAAAGGATCTTTTATATGAGGTAAAAGTCTTGAATTTTTTGAGAAAAACTTCTCAATGTAAAATTCTGGAAAACTTAAAC
>JBKBJB010000070.1:0-5011 GCA_046294055.1 Caldimicrobium sp. | reverse complement strand
CAGTAGGTTATAATCAGACCTTTATTTTTATTTTATTAAGTTTGGTTTACTTTGCAGGAGCAGTTGAGGAACATCATTAGCCTTAAGGGGGGACTTTATCAGGGGGGCAGCTCCTTCTGATAAAAGAAACTTTAAAGATAAATTATGGTAGGAGGTGTGTGCGATGAGGAAGTGGATGATTTTGTTAGGGATCCTTTTAGCTTGTGTTGCTTTTGCACACCCGGCTTTAGCTGAGGAAGTAGCTAAAGTATCTGGAGACAAGCTTCAGACTGGGTTTGGTATCTATTCCGCCATTATTTTAGCAGCTGGAATTGGAGTAGGTTTAGCTGCCCTTGGATGTGGTATAGGTATGGGGCATGCTACTGCTGGTGCCTGTGAAGGAATTGCCAGAAATCCAGAGCTTGCAGGAAAATTAACCGTTACTATGATTCTTGGAATGGCTTTAATTGAAACCTTGGTTATTTATGCCTTAGTTATCGCCTTAATCTTACTCTTTGCCAACCCTGTATTACCCAAATTTGTGCAATTTATTGGTGGATAATAAAGGAAAATAATAAAAAGGGGTCTGAGGCTATCTCGCTTTAGACCCTTTTTTTATGTTAAGTAAGATCCTTTCTTTTACACTTTTTGGTTTTGAAGCGATCCCTGTTGAAGTAGAAGTCTATGTTTCAAGAGGACTTCCAGGAGTAACTATTGTTGGTCTTCCTGATAGTAGTATTAAAGAGAGTAGGGAAAGGATTAGAGCTGCAATTATAAATTCTGGATTTGATTTTCCTTTAAAGAAAATTACCATTAATTTATCTCCGGCAGATCTTAAAAAAGAAGGGACTGGTTTTGATTTAGCTATAGCCTTAGGTATTTTAGCAAGTGACGAACTAATAAGGGTAGAACCATTAAAAGATAGAGCCTTTATAGGTGAGTTATCTTTAGATGGCAGTATAAAAGGTATAAGAGGTGTTCTTCCTTTTGTTTTAAAGGCAAAGGAACTTAATTTAAAAGAAATTATTTTGCCGGTAGAAAATTTGCGCGAAGCCAAATTGGTTCGCGATTTTAAAGTTTTAGGTTTTAATCATTTAAGAGAGGTGGTGGATTATTTAAAGTTCGGTAAGGAACCTCTTTTAGAGGATGAATATTCTAATTTAATTTTTGAAGAGGAAATAGCTGGTGATTTTAGTGAAGTTTCAGGACAAGTGTTAGCGAAAAGGGCTTTTGAGATTGCAGCTGCTGGAGGACATAATATATTCCTTCTTGGACCACCCGGTGCTGGAAAAACTATGCTTGCTCAAAGGCTTCCAAGTATTCTTCCCCCGTTAACTTATGAAGAAGCTATTGAAACAACCAAAATATATTCTATAGCAGGTTTATTATCCCCGGAGAAACCTTTTATTACTCAGCGTCCCTTTAGAAATCCCCATTTTAGTATTTCTGATGTAGGACTTATTGGTGGTGGAAATATTCCAAGACCTGGTGAAATTAGTCTTGCCCATAATGGCGTGCTCTTTTTAGACGAATTTCCTGAGTTCAGGAGAGATGTAATTGAAGCTTTAAGACAACCATTAGAGGAAGGAAAAGTTGTTATTACACGTGCCTCTTATTCTGTGACATATCCAGCTCGTTTTATGTTAGTTGCTGCTGCAAATCCTTGTAAGTGTGGATATTTAGGACATCCCTTAAAGGCCTGTCAGTGTACCTATCAAGAAATAAAGAAATATCAAAGCAAATTTTCAGGTCCTATTTTAGACAGGATTGATATTCAAGTGGAAGTTCCACCTGTTGAAATAAAGGAGATTTTAGGTGAAAAGGTTAGTAGTGGTGAAAGTTCTAAGGAAATTAGAGAAAGGGTAATTAGAGCAAGAAAAGTTCAGGAAAAACGATATGGTAGTTCTCTTAAGTTAAATGCTCATTTAAAACCAAAGGAAATAAAAAAGTTCTGTATATTAGAAAGGGGAGCTCAAGATTTTTTAGAAAAAGCTTTAGAAAGATTGGGTTTTTCAGCAAGAGCGGTGCATAAAATATTAAAAGTTTCAAGAACTATTGCAGATTTAGAAGGCTGTGAAATAATTATGAAAGAACATATAGCCGAGGCAATACAATATAGGGTGTTAGAGAAAAAGAAATATGAGTAAATTAAGCTTATCAGAAAAAATTAAGTTAACCGCAGAGCCTTATATGTTACCTTTGGTGAAGGTTTTGATGCAGTGGAATGTACATCCAAATGTGATTACTATTATATGTTTTTTAGGTTTTATCATCAGTGCTTTTTTTATTGCACAAGGAAAATTTTTAATAGCTGGCATAATTTTAATTATATTTGCCCCTCTTGATGCTATAGATGGTCTACTTGCTAAAACAGCTAATAAAATTACAAAATTTGGAGCTTTTTTGGACTCAACTTTAGATCGGTACGGAGAAATATTTTTATTTTTAGCTTTCCTTTATTATTTTATGTTTAAAGGGTCAATAGCTGGGATAATAATAAGTTTTTTAGGCATTACTGGTTCTTTAATGGTTAGTTATACCAGAGCAAGAGCTGAAGGGCTTGGCTTAACATGTAAAGTTGGGCTTTTAACCCGATTTGAAAGGATTTTAATTCTCATTTTATCTCTCTTATTAGAAACTATCTTTGTAGCCCTGACTTTTATAGCTTTTTTTACTCATTTTACTGCTCTTCAGAGAATGTGGCATGTATATAAAGTAGCGAAAGAGGAAAAATAAAATATGTTTAACCTTCTCTTCCGAAAAATCTTACTAAAAATTCCCGCTTAGGAGAAAAATTCATCTCTGAAATTAAGAAGCTGATAAAAGGAAAAGTACAGCCCGTAAGAATTATGTAATTCTGTAGGGGGCATAACTCATACCCAAGGAAAAACTAACTTTTTAGGTCAACTTTATTTTGTATAAAGTTTTTTATTTTAATAACATCAGACTCTAAGATTTCAAATTTTTGTCTTCTATTTTTTAATTCCTCTATTTCCTTGGGTAGAGCAAAGTCTTTATTAATAGCTTTTCGTATAGTTTCTGGAAATTTGGCGGGATGAGCAGTTGCAAGGCAAATAACAGGTTTTTCTTCTCTTAACTCAAGACCAGCTTTAACCCCTATGGCGCTGTGAGGATCTAAAAGATAACCTGTCTTTTCATAAACATTTTTAATAGTCTTTAAAGTTTCTTCTTGCGAGACAGATAGGGCTAAAAAGTCATTTTTCACTTTCTCAATTTCTTCTGTGGAAAAGATGAGTTTTTTAGTCTTAATAAAAGTCTCTATAGCGTTTGCTGTTTTCTCAGGGTTCTCATCATAGAAATAATATAAATACCTTTCAAAATTGCTTGCTATTTGAATATCCATAGCAGGACTAATAGTAGGAATTACTTCCTTTGCAGAGTAATCCCCTTTGTTTACAAAGCGAGCCAAAATATCATTTTCATTAGTAGCCAAGATAAGTTTATCAATGCCGTAGCCCAAAATTCTTTTGGCAAGATAACCAGCAAAGATGTTTCCAAAATTGCCAGTAGGTACAGAGAAGCGAACTTCTTTAATGCCTTCTCTTTCACAAACCCTAAAATACGCATAAATGTAATAAACAATTTGGGCTAAAATTCTTGCAAAATTTATGGAATTTATGGAAGTAAGATGGTATTTCTTTTTAAAGGATAAATCCATAAAAATTTCTTTAACGATCCTTTGACAATCATCAAAAGTTCCAAGAATAGCTAAGTTGTGCACATTTTCTTCTAAAACCGTGGTCATCATTAGTGCTTGTATAGGAGAGACTTTTTTATGTGGGAAGAGTATGAAAATGGAGATATTTTCTTTTCCCTTTGTTCCATAAATAGCTGCTGCACCTGTATCTCCTGAAGTAGCACCAAGAATAGTTATTTTCTTTTGATATTTTTTGAGTAAGTACTCAAAAAGATTTCCTAAGAATTGGAGAGCTATATCTTTAAAGGCATAGGTGGGACCATGGAATAGTTCCAATACATAAAAATCCCCAACCTTAACCAAGGGTGTGATTTCAGGACTACGAAAAGTTTTGTAACTTTTCTCAATGAGAAGTTTTATATCCTCAGCTGGGATATCTGTAGCAAAAATTTTAAAAATCTCAAAGGCTAATTCTGTATAATTGAGAGATTTCCATTTTTCTCTTGTTTCTTCATTAATTGTAGGTATTTGCTCTGGCACGAACAAGCCACCATCCGGAGCAAGACCTTCAAAGACAATTTCAGAAAAGCTTAACTTTTTACCTCTTCCCCTTGTGCTTATATAATACACACCTATCCTCCTTTATTATTCCGATTAATTTTAATCTTCTTTATCAATATCCTTTAGTTTTCAAAATTTCTAAGCGATTTTTCATTTTATCCATATAAAGCCTTAGCTCACTTTTAAGCTCCTCCATAGTAGCATGTTTTTTTTGATAAATTTTTAATAATTCTTCTAGCCAAAATTCTATACACTCCTTCTCTCTTTGAGCCAGTTCTTTTTGTACTTTTTCTTTTAGTTTTTGTAAAATCTTTGGGTCAAGTCCTTCCATAGATCCTCCTATTTTTTAAAACTTACTAAAGTTTAAGTGTTAATAGATCTTCAGCTAAGATAATTTCCCCTTTATATTTATTTCTTATAACATCCAAATTAGGGTTTTCACTATGGGGGTAAAAATGTGTAAGTAATAGAGTTTTAGGATTTGCTTTTCCAGCTATTTCTGCAATTTCCCGAGGGCCAAGATGTATGGGTACGGTAATCTTCTCAGAATTCGCACATTCCAAAATTAATAGGTCTACTCCTTTGGAGAACTCTATTAAGCTTGTAGAAAATCCAGTATCACCAGAATAGACTAAAGTTTTTCCTTTGGATTCAAGTTTTATAGCTAAGGACTCAGGATTGTGATTTACTTCGATAGTTTGAGCATTAAAAGGACCGATTTTAAAACTTGAACCTCCAGATACTAAGGTAATTTTCATTAAATTTTCAGAAGGACATATCCAGTGTCCAAAGGCATTTTTTAAGGCTTCGTAG
>JBKBJB010000006.1:0-14113 GCA_046294055.1 Caldimicrobium sp. | reverse complement strand
CGAAGCGCCTGAGGTTGTAAAAAAGATGCTTTATGCAGGGCAGGTTGCAAGAGTTGGACCTATGGCTGCTGTGGCAGGAGCTATTGCAGAAGCAGTAGGAAGAGCACTTTTACAGAAAAATTTTACTCAAGAGGTAGTAGTAGAAAATGGTGGAGATATATTTTTACATCTTAAAAGAGAAGCAAGGGTTTTAATCTTTGCTGGGGAGTCAATCTTTTCTGGGAAGCTTGCTTTAATTATTCCTAAGGAATTACAACCTTGCGGGGTTTGTACAAGCTCAGGAAAAATTGGACACAGTTTGAGCTTAGGGAAAGCCGAAGCTATAACAGTGGTTCATAAGGATACTGCAGTAGCTGATGCTTTAGCCACAAGCTTTGGAAATATGTTAAAGGAGGGGCGCGATTTTAAAAAGGTTATTTCAAAAGCAGAAAAAATAGAGGATCTATATGGTGTATTTGCCGTGATAAATGATAAATTCTTTGCCTACTCCGAAAAGATTTCTCTCGAGCCAGTCTCCAACTAATATATTGGTAAAGAGGGATCTACTTTTTAGCCTAAGTACTTTCCCAGGAAACTAAATATTATCAAAGAGGTTTTGAGAGAGTATGAAAAAAGAGAGTTCTCTATTTAAAAAGTAGTCTAAAGCTGATTGGATTTGGGAAATTAGAGTGAGGGCTTTGTAAGGATTACCTTGATAAATGATTTCCGGTAGAGCTTGTGGATAAAAATCTTGAGTGATTCTTTTAAGAAAGGATGACCATACCCAAAGGGCTAAGAGATAGAGAAAAAGCTCTTGTTTAGTTTTATCAAATTTTGTTATTTTTTCTATAATTTTGAACCTCTGAAAAACATCTTTTTCAGCAGAGGCTTTTATAAATGCATTTAACTCCTCTAAAAGTCCAGAGTCTAAAATTTCTAAGGCTATTTCTAAGCTTCCCTGAGAGAGTTCAGCCAAGCTTTGAGCCAAGGTGCTTTCCATATGGTAATTTTTCATCAAATATTCTTTTATAGTTTTTACAGGAAGGGGATTAAATCGCACCATTTGAGTTCGGGAAAGTATGGTAGGTAAAATTTGAAAAGGTTTTTCTGTAATTAAGAGAAAAAGGGCATAAGGAGGAGGCTCTTCTAAGGATTTTAAAAGTGCATTTCCTGCTTCTGGATTTAATTTTTCAGCATTATCTATAATAATTACTTTATATGGCGCCATTAATGGCCTTGTACGTAGAAAACGCTCTACAGCTCTTATGCTATCTATTTTTATATCTCGTAGTTCAGGAGCTATATAAAAAATATCGGGATGGATATTTTTATCTAATTTTTGACACGAGAGGCATTTACCACAGGGGTCTTCAGAACTGATAAGGCAAAGGAGGTGATAAATGAAGGCTTGGGCTGTCGTGTTTTTACCTACACCTTTGGGTCCACAAAATATATAAGCATGAGCAGTTTGTTTTTTTTGAATAGCTTTTGTGAGCAAGGTTATTGCTGCCTTTTGTCCAATAATTTCTTTTAAATTTCTAATGATCATAGTGTATCTATTTGCCCGCCTAAGGCTTTTATTCTCTCAGGTAAGGCTTCATAGCCCCTTTCAATAAGGTCAGCCTCATAAATAGTAGTTGTATTTTCTGCAATAAGACCAGCTAAGACCAAGGCTGCTCCTCCTCTTAAATCTGTGGCTTTTACCGGAGATCCTGTAAGTGGCGTAGGTCCAGTTATAATAGCAGTTCGTTCTTCTACGGTAATTTTCGCCCCTAATCGATTAAGTTCAAAAGCATAAAGAAAACGATTTTCAAAAAGGTTCTCTTTAATAAAAGAGATTCCCTCAGCTTGACTCATAAGAACACAAAAAAGAGGTTGTAAATCAGTAGCAAATCCAGGATAAGGAGCTGTTACAATTTCTACTGGATAAAGTTTATCCCCTCTCTTAGCCTGAAAAGAGTCTTTATCTACTCTTACTATTTTAACACCCATTTCTTGTAATTTAAGGATGGGAGCTTCTAAAAAATTGATGGGTAGATTTTTTACCACAACCTCATTTTCAGGATGAAGTGCAGATAGAATTAAAAAAGTCCCTGCCTCAATTCTATCTGGAATAATTTCCATTTTCACAGGTTTAAGTTTCTTCTTTCCTTTGATATATATGGTATTTCCACCGGCACCTTTAATTTCGGCCCCCATTTTATTTAACATCTCTGCTAAAAAAACAATTTCTGGTTCACGGGCAGCATTTTTAATAACAGTTTCTCCTTCAGCTAAAGAAGCTGCCATGAGCAAATTTTCTGTGGCAGTAACTGAGGGAAAATCTAAGACAATGTTTGTGCCCTTTAATTTAGTAGCTTTAGCTACAAGATTTCCGTGATCTAAAGTAATTTCCGCTGAAAGAAGGGATAATCCCTTCTCATGAAAATTAACAGGTCTTTTTCCAATAGCGCATCCCCCTGGTAAGGGCACTTTAGCTTCACCAAAAGCAGTAACTAACGGTCCTAAAAAAAGTATGGAGGCTCTCATTTGAGAGGCAAGTTCATAAGGAATTTCAGTCCTTTTTATGTTGGAGGTATTTATCTCTAAAGTCGAGCCTTTGAAGACATATTTTGCTCCTAAGTGCTCTAAGATTTTTAGCATACAAAAAACATCTTTCACCCTTGGAACATTTGTGAAGAGAAAATCTCCTCTTGCTAAGAGAGTACATGCAAGAGCAGGCAAAACAGCATTTTTTGCGCCCTTTACTTCTATCACTCCTTTTAAAGGCCTTCCCCCTTTAATTAAATATTTTTTCTTTCCTTCTTCCATAGCAAAGCCACCCTTTCAAAATTTTGTAAATCTCTAAAAAACACATATTCCCAACCATATGTTCTGGCAAGGTTTTCTATTTTAGTTGATTGATTATATCCCATTTCAAAAAGAATAAAAGCATCATTAGTAAGATAGGAAGAGCCTTCCTTTAGTATGCTTTCTTGAAATTCAGTCCCCTCTTCTCCTCCAACTAACGCCTCCTTAGGTTCGTATAATTTAACTTCTGGATCTAATTTTTCCCATTCATTTTCTGAAATGTAAGGTGGATTTGATAGGATAGCTTTAAAAAAGGGAAATTTTTTAATAGGGGACAACCAATTTCCTTTTAAAAGAAAGAGACGTGAGTCCACATTGTAAATTTTAGCATTAAACTGGGTAATTTTTAAAGCCTTTTCTGAGATATCAAGAGCGACGGCTTTTAATTGAGGGCATTCTAAAAGCAAAGTAATGGAAATGATTCCAGAGCCACAGCCTAACTCCAAAATAAAACCCTCTTTAGGTCCTTTTTTTAAAAAAACTTCTATTAGAAGTTCGGTATCTTGTCGAGGTATTAATACCCCTTCTTCAAGATAAAAGGGCCTATTCCAAAAATATGCCTTTTTCAGGATATAAGGAAGGGGTTTTTTCTTAAGGCGATCTTTGAGTATTTCTTTTACCTTATTAAAAGGGATATCTTTTTCCAAATGGAGATATACATTAAGAGGAGACACCCTTAGCAAATGGGCGAGAATCTCTAAAGCCTCTTTTTTAGCATAGTATAAATCCTCAATAGAGGAAAGTTCTTTAATGATTAGATTTAAAGCTTCCTTAACTTTCAACTTTAGGCAAAAGACGATTGAGAATAATTTCTACAGATTCTTCGTTAGAACACAGGTGCCTAAAACTGGTTTGAATTTTAAAGGAGCTTTCAGCTAAATAGAGAAAGGGGATAAGGCTTCTTTTTCTTTCTGTGGAGTGCGAGAGCACTATTTCACCTGATGGTTTCACATAAGTTTTGAAAAAATTTAAAAGGGGTTGATACAATTTCTTTTTAAAAACCACTTCTGCACCTATAATGAGGTCAAATTTTTTATTAAGGTTTGGCTCAAAAATATTTAGTTTTTGTGTTTCTATGTTAAGAGAATTCATTTGAGCTGATTTTTTGACGAATTCAAGGGGTAGCTCATCTATATCAGTTGCTAAGACCTTATGGCCGAAGGAAGAAGCTACTAAGCTTGGGACACCTAAGCCAGCTCCAAGCTCAAGTATTTCAAGCGACCCCCCAAGTGAGGCTATATAATCTGCAAGCACTATACTTGCTTCCCATATTTTGAACCAAAGGGGGAATTTCTCACTTTCTAAAAAGGGATCTCCTTGAAAGATTTCTTCAAGCTTTGCTGGACGCAGTATTTTTAAAGTTTTTCCCCTAATAGTAATCTCTTCGATTTCCGTAGTAAGGTGATTTAGGTCCATATTTGATATTGCCTCTTTAAAAATTTAAAAGTTAAAAAAAAATAACACCTAAAAGTAAGATGCTCAAAATAATTCTATAAACAATAAAAGGGTAGAGAGTGTGTTTTCTTAAAAAGGGCATAAGAAAGGCAATAGCAAGAAAACTGAAGATGAGAGAGCCAAAAAAGGCAGTTAATATATGTCCAATAGGAAGAGAATTTGTTTTAAAAAGTTTTAGTCCTTCATATAAACCAGCTCCAAGAATAAGTGGAGCCCCTGCTAAGAAAGAAAAACGAGCTGCTTCCTCCCGTTTAAGCCCTAAGATTAAACCACCAGAGATGGTAATACCGCTTCTTGAGGTCCCTGGAAGCAAGGCAAAACTTTGAAAAATTCCTATAAGAAGGGCTTTTTTATAATTTAGATCTTCAATTTTAGCAATCTTTTTTCCATATTTTTCTCCTAAAAACATAGGAATGCTCATTAGGATTAAAAATAAGGCAACGCTTTGTGTTGTTCTAAAGTAATTTTCAATCCAATGTTCTAAAGTTAGGCCTGCTAAAGCCCCTGGTATTGCTGCAAGGAAAATTAGGTATTTATAATGCCAAATTTTTTTTAAATCTTTCCAAAAATAGGCGATAATTGCAAAAAAGGAACCTAAATGAATAAAGGCGTCAAAGGATAAACTATTTGGAAAGTGAAAAAGTTTATTCAAGATAACTAAATGCCCTGTGCTTGAAATAGGCAAAAATTCAGTAAATCCTTGCACAAAGCTTAAAATAAGGATGATTAAATAGTCCATAGCTCATTTTTAGAGATATCTTTTCTTTCTTAAGAAAATAAGGATGAGACCGCAGAGCAAGAATACGATTAGATTTAATATGTAAAAGGCGTAGGGCGAGCTTTTTAAAGGTCCCAGCTCTTGCAGGGGTAATGGGATATTCATACCATACATACTGTATATCAAGTTAGGTATAGATAAAATTATGGCGAGGCCTGCCAAAAATTTCATTATAACATTTACATTATTATTAATAATTGAAGCGTAAGCATCCATGGTATTGGCAAGAATATTTGTAAAAACTTTAGTCATCTCGAGAGCTTGTTTATTTTCTATTTGTACATCTTCAAGGACCTCGGTTTCATCTTCCGTTAATCTCAAGAAACGCCCACTTGCAATCTTAGTTAATACAATATCATTTCCTTGAAGAGAGGTATTAAAATAGGTAAGGGTTTTTTCAATACTAAGTAACCTTAAAAATTCCTCATTAGTTAGTGCTTTAAAAAGAGCTTCTTCGTACTCTTCAATAATTTTATCAATTTGTTTTAAGAATTTTAAATAAAGGTTTGTACTTAAAAGGAAGAAGTTTAAAATAAAGTTAACTGGCTTTTCTATGTCAAGACATTTATACTTATTACCAAAGGCTATAAATTCCTCAAAAACGGGATGATCAACTAAACAAATAGTTAGTATGTTTTTTTCTGTTAAGATCAATCCTATAGGAATGGTTTCGTATTTTACATAAAATCCTGTAGCTACAGGATATGGCACTCTGATGATAATTAGAACTTGTTGCTCTTCTCTTTCCAAACGAGGGCTTTCTTCTTCATCTAAGGGATATCTTAAAAATTCAGGAAAAATTTTAAGCCGCGTCTCAAGATAGCTTAATTCTGCTTCAGTTGGATGGGTTACACAGATCCAGGTATGTTTTGTGATTTTTTCAGAGGGTACAAGCAAATTTTTTTCTGAACGAAAAATTCGTATCATAAGGCTCACTCAAAAAATTTTTTTTAATTAAACTTCTCTTTTTATAAGTGTCAAGAGGGGGGTTGTTAAAATTAAGATTTTTCCTTAAATAGAGTCGTATGCCCGTGTTTTATATTTATTTTCCTCTCTTTTCAGGCTTTTGAGGGAGGGTATTATTTGTATTTTCCTCTTAGATAAAATAAAAGGCCAGGAAGGGATGAGATGAGAATAAGAGAGTAGGAGAGAAGTCCAAGAGAAAGGCCATATTCTACTGGATATCCCAATAAATGAAGAAAGTAGCTGAGAGTCCCCTCTCGTACTCCTAATCCAGAAATACTTAAGGGGAGTGCTGACAAAAAACTTATTATAGGAATGATGACAAAATACAAGCTACCTAAGGATAAATTAAGGGCATAACCTAAAGAGAGAAACTGTAAGACGAAAAAGAACTGGATTAGAAACCCTAAGAATAAAGGTTTCAGTGAAAAAGGAAAATATAGAGGTAGAAAAACTTCGCTTTTAGAGAGTTTTTTTATAAAAAGGCTTAACATTAAAAATCCTGTAAGAGAACCATAAGTTGTGATAAAAAGAAAATTTTTTAGGTTATTTGGAAGGAAATAGGCATTAAATGGCAGAGACAAAGTTAATATAACAAAAATTCCTAATAAGCCGTATATTCTATCTAAAACCACGCTAAAGGTAGCCTTTTTCCATTCAAGGCCATTTTTTACTAAAAAGTAGCTTCTTAAGGCATCACTTGCAATAATTCCTGGAAAAATAGTATTTAAAGAAAATCCGATGAGATAAATACGGAAAAAGAAGTAGAAATTTTTTTTAACCTTCCATCGGTTGCAAATCCATTTCCATCTCACAGCAACTAAACTTTGAAAAACTATTACACAAAAAAGAGCTAAAAAATAATAGAAAAAGTTGATTTTGGTAAAAATTTTTCTTAGCTCGTTCCAATCTGATTTGTGAAAAAGATAAAAAAGTATTCCAAAGGAAATTACAAAACGAAGTGTGAGGAGAAGGAATTTTTTAATTTTTTTATTGGGCACTTTTGAATACTCTCAAATAGCTTAGGTACGAGCTAGTCCCTTGTAGAAGGGGATTATGTATAAGTGCTACAAGGTTTCCCTTAATATCTACAATTCTTATCCATTTTTCTGAGGGAGAAAGGCTTAATTTTTGAAATTTCATTAAAGAAAGGAAACTATTTTTGTTTATTAGTTTGCCAAGGCGAACTTTTTCAGCGAATTCTTCGCTAACAATTACCTTGGGTAAAAATTCTAAAGCTTTTGGGATAGAGATTATATATTCTTTGATCTTTTCAGGGTCTGTAAAAACAATTTTTTCAATTTCCTCTAAGGTGAGTGCTTCCTTTAAAGTAAAGATTGACTTTTGAAGTCTACGTAAAGACAGAAGCACTGCTCCACATCCAAGAAGTTTTCCTAAGTTGTGAATTAAACTTCTCACATAGGTCCCTTTTGAACATTTTATGTAGAAAGAGGCAATGTTGTTTTCTAAAGAAAGGATGTCAAAGTGATAAATTTTTATTTTTCGAGGTTCTGCAGGGATAAGGAGCCCATCCTTTGCATATTTATAAAGAGGTCTTCCTTTAAATTTAACGGCAGAATAGGGAGGTGGAATTTGTTCTAACTCTCCTACCAAAGATTGAGCTACCTTTTTTAATTTTTCTAAATCTATATTCTGTGGTTCACATCTTTCTAAAACTTCACCTGTTATATCATAAGTGTCTGTGATTAGTCCAAGTTGAAAGGTTCCTTCATAAACCTTGTCGCCCTCTAAAAAAATTTGAGCAATTTTGGTTGCTTCATTAAGGAAAAGTGGCAAAACACCAGTGCTTATTGGGTCAAGAGTTCCACCATGGCCAATTTTTTTAATCTTGAGTAATTTCTTAACTTTCTCCATAGCTTTTGTTGAGAATACCCCTTTCGGTTTATCCAAAACCAAAATTCCTGAAAGGGCAACTTTTCCTTCTTTATGCATAGAGATGATTTTCTAAGACCTTTTTAAAATCATTTATAAAAGAGAAAAAGTCACCATATTTGACAGTAAATCCACAGGCATATTTATGACCACCTCCACCATACTTTTTAGCTATAGGTAAGGCAGGTACAGGGGCAGTGCTTCTTAAACTAACTTTAATTTCACCTTTTTTAACCTCTTTTACGAGGGCTGCAAGAATTACTCCCTCAATGCTTCTTAAATAACTGGCAAAATCGTTTAGTCCCTTTTCTCCTAATCTTTCAACCTCAGACGCTGTAAGATAGGATATCGCTATAGCCCCTTCTTTAAGAAATTCTAATCTTGATAAAATTAATTTGATAGCTTCTATCTGTTCCAAAGGTATGTTTTCATACAAGTTTTTAGCTATGTAAGTTGGTCTTGCTCCTAAGGTAATTAAATCATGAGCTATTAAGAAGGTATCGTTTTTTACATTATCATATTTGAAAGATCCTGTATCATAATATAATCCAGCTAATAAGTTTTCAGCTATCTCTTTTGTTATTTTATAATTAGCTTTTTTGAAAAATTTAAACAATAGAGCAGTAGTTGAAGGTGCTTCTGGGTCTATGAAAGTATGAGGAGAGAGGCCCAAAAACTGCGGGCATTCCTCTCTTATATGATGATCAAAAATAAGAATGTTTTTTGGTTTTAAAAGCTTCTTTATGTCTGAAACAATTCTTTCTTCACAGGGGGCATCGAAAACAACAAGAAGATCAAAGGGTTCAAGGTGATCTATCTCATTAATTAATTTTATATGTTCTATGCCATGAAGAAAGGAGGCATTATAGGGTATTTTTTCTAAAATGGGTAGGCAAGTTTTATCTGGATGTAGTAAGAGAAAGCTTAGCATTGAAGCCACGCCATCAATGTCTGGATTTTCATGAGTTATAAGAACAAGGGTTTGTGATCGCTCTAAAAGGTTAGTATAAATGTTTAAATCCATCCTTTAGTCTTTTTTTATTTTTTCAAAGAGCTCAATCAGCCTTCGTTCCTCATCTTCAGTGTTATCAATTTTGAATTCAATGTCCGGTATAAATTTTAGTGTCATGCGCTGGGCTAAGAGCTTTTTTATATACCCCTTTGACTTATTAAGAGCTCTCTCTACTTCCTTTGGGTCTTTTTCAAATACCCTAAAATATATAGTAGCCCTTTTTAAATTTGAGCCCATATCTATATGAGTAAGAGAAATAAAATTTTTAAAAATAGGATCGTTTAATTCATACAGAATGATTTCTGAAATAACCTCCTTAAGCAGACTTGCTACCCTTTCTGATCTACGAGACATAGTTAATAATTTATGATATCAATTTCAGCCTTTATAATATCTAAAGAACCTTCTTTTTGAATAAACTCAATCAGGTTGTTGATTTTAGTATCAACAAACTTTTTATTTTTTCCAACAATAGATATACCAAGGATTGCATTTTGCCAAAGGTCGTGTCCATCCACTTCAGCTAAGGAGATCCTTTTAAAATTTGCTTCTATTTTTTGAATTAAGCTGTGCAAGATTTGCCTTTTAGCTTTTAAAGAGTTAGGCTCCGGAATGTATAATTCCATTTTAATTATTCCTACTACCATCTTAATTATAGCTCTTGAGCTACTGCTTTTATTTCAAAAGTTTCTAATAAATCTCCTTCTTTTACATCATTAAAATTTTCAATTTTTATACCACATTCATAGCCTGCTGAAACTTCCTTTACATCCTCTTTGAACCTTTTAAGTGAAGCTATTTTACCAGTATAGATTACCACTCCGTCCCTAATGACTCGGATTTGGTGATTTCTATTTATTACACCTTCCTTTACATAACACCCTGCTACAATACCTACCTTAGATATTTTAAAGGTTGCTCTTACTTCAGCTAAACCAGTTATTACTTCTTCATATTTGGGCTCAAGAAGACCTGCCATAGCCTTCTTTATATCCTCAAGAAGATGATAAATAACATCATAGAATTTGATATCTACTCCCTCTTTTTTGGCTATATCCTTGGCTTGAGAAGTTGGTTTAACATTAAAACCAATCACTATGGCATTTGATGCTGAAGCTAACATCACATCGCTTTCACTTATGGCTCCGATTCCTGCTCTGATCACGGATACTTTAATCTTATCTGTTGAAAGTTTAACTAAAGAATTTTGTAAGGCTTCTAATGTTCCCTGTGTATCTGCCTTTATTACAAGATTTAGTTCTTTTAATTCGCCTTCTTTTAATTTTTCGAAGATTTTTTCAAGGCTAATTTTGGCTGCTTTAGCAGTTTCTGCCTCTCTTATTTTTCTTTGTCTATATTCTGCAACTTTTCTTGCTTTTTCTTCGTCTTGAAGGACAAAAAAGTCATCTCCTGCTTGGGGTAGCTCTTCAAATCCGAGAATTTCAACGGGAATAGAGGGTGTCGCAATTTTAATACGGTTACCATAACTATCAAACATAGCCCGTACTTTTCCATAAGTTGTTCCACTTACAAAAACATCTCCTTCTTTTAAGGTACCTTCTTGTACAAGGACAGTAGCTACAGGTCCTTTACCCTTATCAATTTTGCTTTCAATGATTCTGCCTCTTGCTGGTCTGTCATAAGCAGCTTTTAAATCAAGCATTTCAGCTTGCAGAAGAACTAATTCTAAGAGCTCTTCAATTCCTATTTTATTACGCGCAGATATATTAGCCATAAGGGTATCTCCACCCCATTCTTCAGGTACCAGACCTAATTCTGCTAATTGAGATTTAACCCTTTCTGGATTGGCATTGGGTTTATCAATTTTATTAATAGCCACTACAATAGGCACTTTTGCAGCTTTTGCATGTTCAATGGCTTCTTTAGTCTGTTCCATAACTCCATCATCAGCTGCCACAACAAGGATAACAATATCCGTTACCTGGGCTCCGCGAGCCCTCATAGTAGTAAAAGCTTCGTGCCCTGGTGTATCTATGAAGGTAATTTTTCTATTGTCGTCTAAAGTCACAGTATAGGCACCAATATGTTGAGTAATTCCACCTGCCTCACTACTTGCTACATCAGTTTTTCTTATAGCATCAAGTAAAGTAGTCTTTCCATGGTCCACATGCCCCATAACAGTTACCACAGGTGGACGGGGCTTTAGTTCCTCTGGAGAAGGTGGTATGTATTCAAGAAGTATTTCCTCTTCTAAAGTAGCTTTTTCCACTTGGTATCCAAATTCATCAGCCAATATACTTGCTGTATCTACATCTATGGATTGATTAATAGTAAGGGGCAAGCCAAGTTGTAAAGCCCTTTTTATAAGTTCTCCTGCCTTAACCCCCATAAGTTTAGCAAGTTCACCAACTTGAATAGATTCATAAATTTTAATCTTCCGTTCCTTAGGTGGTTGAGTAGAAGGTTTGGAAACCTTTTTTTCTTTTTTTATTGTTTTAGAAAGAGGTTTTTTGGTTTCCTCTTCTTCCTCAGAAATTTCTTCAAACAAAGAGGTAACTTCTTCCTCAAAAATGTCCTCAATAATTTCTCTCTCCTCTCTTGCCCTTTTAAAAACTGAGGGTTTTTTCTTTGTTTTTTTCTTTTCTTTTTCTTTTAGTTCAAACTCTTTTTTCTTTTTACGTTCTTCTTTTTTTGGTTCAATAAGTGGAGCTTCTATTGGATGGGGTCCTCTTTCTCTTCTTGGCTTAAAATCTGTAACTATCCTTTTTTCTGTAGTCTCTTCTCTTTCCAGAGAATATGTTTCTTCATAAGGTATTTCTTCGGGTAAGAGTCTAATCTCTTCCTCTGATTTGATGGTTAATTTTTCTTCTGTTTCTAAGACAGAAGGTTCGGTGGTTATTTCAGATGAAGGTTCCAGAGAGATCTCCATAGTAAGTACAGCCCTTTCTTCTTTTTGTAATTCACTAGGGACTTCTTCTAAAAAAGGAACCCCAACTTCTGCCCTTTTTTTGATGATTAATTTTCTTTTTTTAGGTTTTTCTTCCTCAAGAATTTTTTCTTCTTTTTTTATTTCTTCTTTTTTAATGACAATAATATTAGTTTTTTTAGAAAATAGCTTGCGTATTTCTTCAGCTTCATAGGTTGAAAGGGTTGAGGAAGTTGTTCTTTGCGGATAGCCTAATTCTTTAAGTTTTTCTAAAAGTTCTTTGGGCTGAAGGTTAAGTTCCTTTGCTAATTCTGCTACTTTTATTCTCGCCATGAATACCTTAACTCCTTTTATGGATTTCCCTAAAGATTTAAATAATCTTAATCTCAAAGTGATAAAATTCAAGTACTTACAAAGTTATGTAGATACTCTTTTAAAGCAGCAGGTAAAATAGGCAAAGGAGCATTAACCCTCAGAAAAGTGGATTTGTTTAATCTTTTGAAAAGGGTTAGGCAATTCTTTTAAATTTCAAAAGTTAGATTATTATTTATTTTATGAGGCAAGTAATAATTATTCCGGCAAGGTATGGTTCCACTCGGTTCCCGGGGAAGCCTCTAATAGAACTTTGGGGGAAGCCCCTTATTCAACATGTTTATGAAAGAGCTTTGGCTTCGGGTTTAAAAGAGATTTATGTAGCTACTGATGACAAAAGAATCTTTGATACGGTGGTTAATTTTGGAGGAAAAGCTGTTTTAACAGGGGAACACCCTACAGGTACAGATAGGGTGGCAGAAGCAGCTAATATTTTAGGCTTTGATGATGAAGATTTAATTATAAACTTACAAGGAGATCAACCTCTTTTTCCGCAGGAATATTTTTCACCTTTAGTAAAGCCACTAATATTATATTCAGAGATTTCAATGGCAACTTTAGCAGTTCCTTTAAAAAATAAACAAGACTTATTAAATCCTAATAAAGTGAAAGTTGTTTTAGATAAAAGAGGATGTGCCTTATATTTTTCAAGAAGTCCTATTCCCTTTCATCGGCCACCTGGAAAGGAACCCTTCTATCTGAAGCATATTGGAGTTTATGTTTATAGAAAAAAGTTTTTAGATGAATTTGTAAAGTTGCCTCAAGGAGATTTAGAACAAGCGGAAAAGTTGGAGCAATTAAGGGCACTTGAGTATGGATATAAGATAGCAGTTTCAATTGTTCCTACGGACTTCCCAGAGGTCGATACCCCTGAAGATTTAGAACATATAAAAAAATTGGGACCTTACCTATGAAAAGAAAACCAGCAGTAGCAGGCTATTTTTATCCTGGAGACTCCTTTACCCTTAGCTCTCTTTTAGAGGAACTTGTTGAGGAAAGTGAAGAAAAAATAAGGGCTTTAGGAATAGTTGTTCCTCATGCCGGTTATATGTATTCAGGAAAAGTAGCTGGTAAAGTTTATGGTAGAATTGAAGCACCAGATATAGCTATAATACTTGGAACTAATCACCCAGGGCTTGGAGAAAAGGTCTCTCTCTTTGATGGTGAAAGTTTTCTCACACCTTTGGGAGAAGCTAAAATAAATCAGAAGTTAAAAAATTTAATTTTAGAAAAGTGCTATTTGGTAAAAGAAGATAGCTATGCTCATCTAAGAGAACATTCCATTGAAGTACAGGTGCCATTTCTTCAATATATAAATCCTAACATTGAAATTGTTCCTCTTGCCTTAATGGATTTAGACTTAGAAGAAATATATGATTTGGGAAGGTCCATAGCAGAGGCCCTTGGGGAGTTTCTTTCAAGCGAAGAAAGAGAAGTTTTAATAGTTGCCAGTTCCGATTTTAGTCATTACGAACCACAATCTATAGCTCAAAGGAAAGATGCTTTAGCAATTGATGAAATTTTAAAGTTATCTGAAGAAAGTCTATTAAAAGTGGTATGCGAAAATCGAATAAGTATGTGTGGTGTATTACCTGTATGCACGATGCTTGTTGCTGTGAAAGAACTTGGTGCTTCAAGAGCAGAACTTGTGGATTATAAAACTTCGGGTGATATTACAGGAGATTATTCTGCTGTTGTGGGTTATGCTGGAATAATAATCTACTGAGGTGATAGCGTTGACAAAGGTAGTTACAAGATTTCCTCCAAGTCCTACAGGACATTTGCATTTAGGAGGGGCAAGAACAGCTTTATTTAACTTTCTTTTTGCTAAACACCATGGAGGACACTTTATTTTGCGCTTTGAAGATACAGATAGAGAGCGATCTAAAGAGGAGTATGTTATTTCTATTAAGGAAGCTTTGGA
>JBKBJB010000069.1:0-5026 GCA_046294055.1 Caldimicrobium sp. | reverse complement strand
CGGCGCCTTGTCTATCTGATCAAACGGTATGTATTCCGCATAACCCTTCTTCGCTAAATGCTTCGTTATCGCACTCGTAAGCGTAGTCTTCCCATGGTCTATATGCCCTATCGTACCCACATTCAAATGCGGCTTCTTCCTCTCAAATTTCTGCTTCGCCATCTCCCTTCCTCCTTAAATTTTTATACTTTTGCTTTCTTCATTATCGTTTCTGCTAAATGGGCTGGTACCTTTTCATAATGGTCAAATTGCATGGTAAAGGAACCACGCCCTTGTGTTAATGATCTAAGTGTTGTTGCATATCCAAACATCTCACCTAAAGGAACATAAGCCCTAATAACTCTTACATTCCCGCGCGTCTCCATTCCTTCCACCTTTCCTCTTCGAGAAGAAAGGTCTCCTAAAACTTCTCCTAAATATTCCTCAGGCAAAACCACTTCCACCTTCATTATTGGTTCTAATAACACAAGATTAGCTTTTTTGCAAGCCTCTTTAAACCCAATAGATCCTGCTATAGCAAAAGCTAAGTCAGAGGAGTCAACTTCATGATAGCTTCCATCAACTAATCTAACTTTTACATCTATCACAGGATAACCTGCTAACACTCCCTCTTGACAGGCTTCTCTTATGCCCTTTTCCACTGCAGGAATAAATTCTTTCGGAATAACTCCTCCAACAATTTCAGACACGAACTCAATTCCCTTCCCAGGATTAGGCTCAACGATTAACTTAACATGTCCATATTGTCCACGTCCACCTGTTTGCCTAATGTACTTACCTTCTGCTTCAGCTTTCATCGTAATAGTTTCTTTATAGGCTACTTCTGGTCTTCCAACATTTACACCAACCTTAAACTCTCTTATTAACCTATCTACTATGATTTCTAAATGGAGTTCTCCCATGCCCCAAATAAGAGTTTGGCCAGTTTCATGATTAACGGTCACTCTAAAAGAGGGATCTTCTAAAGCAAGTTTTTGAAGTGCCAAAGATAGTTTTTCCTGGTCAGCCTTTGTTTTCGGCTCAACAGCAACAGAAATAACAGGTTCTGGAATATCAAGCTTTTCAAGCTCTATAGGATTGTTCTCATCGCATAAAGTATCACCTGTGGTTGTCACCCTTAAACCAATGGCAGCAACTATATCACCTGCAGAAGCACCTGTAATTTCCTCTCTTTGGTTGGCATGCATCCTAACAAGCCTTCCTATCCTCTCTTTCTTTCTTTTAGTTGCATTATAAACATTCATCCCCGACTCTAAACGCCCTGAATAAATCCTTATAAAGGTAAGCGTTCCAACATAGGGATCTGTCATAATTTTAAAAGCTAATGCAGAAAGAGGAGCATCTGGATCAGTTATTCTTTCTTCTATTTCTCCTGTATTTGGATTAATTCCTTTCACAGGTGGAATATCTAAGGGAGAAGGCAAATAATCAATGATGGCATCAAGTAAAGGCTGAACCCCTTTATTTTTAAAAGCAGCTCCACATAAAACTGGTACAAGCTTAAGATTACAAGTTGCTTCCCTTATGGCCTGTTTTATTTCTTCAGGAGTTATCTCCTGTCCCTCCAAATACTTTTCCACGATTACATCGTTTACATCAGCTAACTTTTCAAGCATAAGCATTCTATACTCTTCTGCCTGGTCCTTTAGATAAACTGGTATCTCTTCATAATGATATTTAGCACCAAGAGTTTCTTCTTCCCAGACAATAGCTTTCATCTCAATAAGATCAATCACTCCTACAAATGAATCTTCAACTCCAAAGGGTATCTGAACTGGCAAAGGGTCTGCCCCTAAGCGAGACTTCATTTCTTCTAAAACTTTGAAGAAATTAGCTCCCACCCTGTCCATTTTATTTACAAAAGTAATTCTTGGAACACGATATTTATCTGCCTGTCTCCAAACTGTTTCTGATTGCGGCTCAACTCCACCAACAGCACAAAAAATAACCACCGCTCCATCTAATACTCTCAAGCTTCTCTCAACTTCAATGGTAAAATCAACATGCCCAGGTGTATCAATTATATTAATCCTATGATTTCTCCAAAAAGTTGTCGTGCAAGCAGAAGTAATAGTAATACCCCTTTCTTGCTCTTGCACCATAAAGTCCATTACTGCTGTTCCTTCATGGACTTCGCCGATTTTGTAAGTTTTACCAGTATAATAAAGAATTCTCTCTGTAGTTGTAGTTTTACCCGCATCAATATGGGCAATTATACCAATATTTCTTGTGGTCTTCAAAATTTTCAGTTCTTCTGGTGTCATATTCTCTAACCTTCCCCCAAATTTTCAAAAACAAAAAATTCTATTCCTTTAATGTTCTAAAAATACCTTAATAAAAGAAGCTTATTTAATATTACCAACGAAAATGAGCAAACACTCTGTTAGATTCAGCCATGCGATGGGTATCTTCTCTTTTCTTTATTGCAGCACCCCTTTCATTATAGGCATCCCAAAGTTCATTAGCCAGTCTGTCCACCATAGTCTTTTCACCACGAGCCCGGGCAGCTTTAATAATCCATTTTATAGCCAAAGAAAGTTGTCTATCAGGTCTTACTTCTACAGGCACTTGATAATTAGCTCCACCTATCCGCCTTGTCCTGGTCTCAATCAAAGGCTTTACTTTCTCAACAGCTGTTTCAAAAATTTTCAAAGGATCTTCCCCGCCTGACTTTTCCTTTAAAACATCTAATACATTATAGAAAATCTTATAGGCTATACTTTTCTTACCATCTTGCATTAAGTTATTAATAAATTTTGCAACCAATACACTTCCAAACCTTGGATCTGGTAGTGTTTCTCTTTTTGGTACAGGTCCCTTACGTGGCATCTTTTTACCTCACTTACTTTGTTGTTTTTGGTCTCGGTGTGCCATACTTGGAACGAGATTTCTTTCTGTTCTGCACACCAGCCGCATCAAGTGCGCCTCTTATAATTTTATATCTAACTCCAGGTAAATCTCTTACACGTCCACCCCTAACCAATACTACTGAATGTTCTTGTAAATTATGCCCAATACCAGGAATATAAGCTGTTACTTCAATACCATTGGTAAGCCTCACCCTTGCCACCTTTCTCAGAGCAGAATTAGGTTTTTTTGGTGTTACTGTATAAACCCTCACACAAACTCCCCTCTTTTGAGGGTTCCCTTGTAATGCAGGAGCTTTCGACCTTTTTTCTTTCTTCTTTCTTCCATACTTCACTAACTGGTTTATCGTTGGCATCTTCTTTAACCTCTCCCTTTTTGTCAAATCAAATTTGACAAGCCATTTATATACAACTATTTTTTAAAACTGTCAAGAGAGGTATTAATAAATTTTTATAGCTATCTTCTTTAAAATATCTGTGGCTGTTACAATCCCAACTGGTATAAATTTACCAATAACTGAAGGGCTAATTACGAGTAATCTATGGATTTTATTAGCTACCATTTTGCTTGCAGCTTCTTCTAAAGTAGCATCTCCATCAATAGTATAAGGTTTGGGATTAAGCAAATCTTCTGCCTTCATTTCAAATACCTTTTCTCTAAACTTTTTTAAAGCTAATAAAATGTCAGTTTTACTAATAATTCCCATAAATTCACTATTTTCAGCTACTACGATTATTGCAGAAATACGATTTTCTAAAATGGTATCTAAAACCTCTTCAAAAGTTGCAGTGTAAGGAACTGTAAAAAGGGTTCTATTCATCACATTTACTACTTTTAAGTCTTTTCCTTTCATAAACACTTCTCCTTAAAAATTAAATTGGTAATTTTCGTATTTATTTAATAATATAATATTTAAATCCCTAAATTAAAAGTAGGTCTCCTATTATTTTTGGCAGTTCTTGAAGTCTTTTGAAGAGAATACTTTTTAGAATTACCTATTTCTTGACTTTCTTCTTAAAAAGTTTTAGATTTTAAATAAACTTCCTCAAAGGAGGTATCATGTGTTAAAATTGAGACCTGATCGGAATAGATATCCACTTATTGATAGAAAAGAACCTGAGCTTTTCAAAGATTTGTTTCCCTATACAGAACCTCCTAAAATATTTTTTGATGGAAAATATATCCCACCTAAACCTGCTCCAAATTTTTATATCACTGATACAACCTTTCGAGATGGGCAACAGGCAAGAACACCATATACACCTGAACAAATTGAAACTCTTTACAAATTTTTACATCGTCTAAGTGGGCCCAATGGGATAATTAGAAAGACTGAATTCTTTCTTTATACTTCAAAAGATAGAGAGGCCTTGGAAAGATGTTTATCACTTGGTTATAAATATCCAGAAATAACTGGCTGGATAAGGGCAAAAAAAGAAGATTTAAAATTAGTAAAAGAAATGGGCCTAAAAGAAACGGGAATGCTTACCTCTTGCTCAGATTATCATATTTACCTAAAACTCGGAAAGACAAGAAAAGAGGCTTTGGAAGATTATTTGTCAGTTGTGAAGGAAGCATTATCTTATGGGATCAGACCAAGATGTCATTTTGAAGATGTTACCAGAGCAGATATTTACGGTTTTGTTATTCCCTTTGCTATAGAACTTATGAAATTAAGAGAAGAAAGTGGTCTTGATATAAAAATAAGACTTTGTGATACTCTTGGAGTTGGGATACCATATTCAGAAGCTGTTTTACCTATAAGTATTCCCAAATTAATCAGAGCCCTTATTGATGAAGCTGGAGTCCCAGGTGAACTTTTAGAATGGCATGGTCATAATGACTATTATAAAAGTGTTATAAATGCCACATGCGCTTGGCTTTATGGGTGTAGTTATGTAAACTGTGCTTTACTTGGAATAGGTGAAAGAACTGGAAATACTCCTCTTGAAGCTATGGTTTTTGAATATATAGCTTTGAGAGGAACTTCAGATGGTATGGATACCACAGTAATTACTGAAATTGCTAAATATTACGAGGAAGTTCTTAAAGAAAAAATTCCTTCAAGACAACCTTTTGTTGGTGAAGACTTTAATGCCACAAGAGCGGGAATTCATATTGATGGAATAATAAAGAATGAAGAAATCTATAACTCCTT
>JBKBJB010000068.1:0-5130 GCA_046294055.1 Caldimicrobium sp. | reverse complement strand
ACTTTAGAAGATCCTGTAGAATATATCCATGAGCCAATACGTGCTACCATAACTCAAAGGGAATTGGGAACAGATTTTTCCTCTTTTGCTGAAGGATTAAGAGCTGCGTTAAGGCAAGCACCACATGTAATTTTAGTTGGTGAAATTCGCGATAGAGAAACCATGGATATAGCTTTACAAGCTGCAGAAACAGGTCACCTTGTTTTTTCTACCCTACATACAATTGGTGCTGGGCAAACTATTAATAGGATAATTGGTTTCTATGATAAATATGAAGAAAATCAAATTAGACATAGATTAGCCTCTGCTATTAAATGGATCATTGGGCAAAAACTCTTACCCAAACATGGAGGAGGAAGAGTACCTGTATTCGATATCCTTTATAACAATTTACGGATAAGAGAGATTATTCTAAGTGGAGAAAGTGAGGGAAGAACCTTTTACGATGTGATGACTCAAGGAAGCCCCTTTGGCATGCAAACCTTCGATCAACACTTAATTGAACTTTTTAAAAATGATCTTATCGAGGAAGAATTAGCATATTATCATGCCTTAAGAAAGGACATAGTGGGTAGACAATTAGAGTTAATTAAAAAGAAGAAAAGTAAGGAAGAAGTATCCTATGTTAATTTAGAAATAGAAGGTAAAGGTGTTAAATAATGCTTGAATTAACGGACTTTCTTATAGAAAAGCATGTCACTTTAATTTATTGGGATTTAAATAAATCCCACCAACTTATACTTCCTTTTTTTCAAAATGAAACAGAAGTAAAAGTTATAAAAGATATTGAAGAGCTTTGGGAATGGAACAAAGCTGTTACTGTGAAATATTTAATCTTAGGAATAAAAAAAAAGGAAAAATTAGAAGAAATAAAGAATGAGTTAAGAAAAGTTCCTATAGATCAAAGACGAAAGCTCTTTATAATTTATATTTCACCTCATTTAGAAACTTTAAATAGGCTCCAAGCCTTCCTCTACGAGGCGAATTTAGTAGTAAACACTAAAGATTTGAAAGACTTAGATAAAATAATTAACAAAAGTAGGATTTATTGGGAAGCCCTTTATAAACCATTTAATAAAGCCTTAGAACAGATAGAGAAGGATTAATGCCTAAAAAAGCGGTGTTACCAGTTGCTGGGTTTGGCACTCGTATGTTACCTATCACTAAGGTAATTCCTAAAGAACTCCTACCTATATTTAATCGTCCTGTAATAGAATATGTAGTTGATGAAATTATCCTCTCTGGCTTTGAAAATTTGATCTTTGTAATTTCCTATGGGAAAGAAGCTATTTTGGACTACTTTGATATAGATATAGGATTGAGGAGTTTTTTGGAGGAGAGAAAAAAAGATAAACTTTTGAAAATTGTTGAGGAAGTTGAGGAAAAGATCAGATATTTAAGTTCCATTAGGCAAAAGATCCCCCAAGGGCTTGGTCATGCCGTTCTTATGGCAGAAAACTTAGTGGGAGAAGAGCCTTTTGCGGTAGTTTTAGGTGATGATGTAGTTGATGCAAGTGTGCCCTGTTTAAAACAAATGGTTCAAGCCTATTTAAAACTTTCAGCTCAATATAAAAATCATAGCGTAATTGCTTTAGAAAAAGTTGCTTTAGAAGATGTCTCCAAGTATGGAATTGTAGATGGTGAGAGGCTTTCAGATAATTTACTCCTTATTAAAAAGGTGGTTGAGAAACCAACTCCAGAAGAAGCTCCCTCCAATCTTTCTATCGTTGGTAGATATATCTTTGACCCTATAATTTTTGAATATTTAAAGAAGATCCCAAAAACCTCAGGTGAGTATCAATTAACGGATGCTATAGAACTGATGATAAATGATGGTTATCCTGTCATTGGATATCTTTTTGAAGGTCAAAGATTGGACACAGGAAATCCCCAAGGCTTTTTTAAAGCACTCTTACACTATGCTACTAAGGATCCTTCTTACCTACAAATAATAAAAGATTACTGTAAAGCAGTAAGCTAAATTTATCACCATTTGTAGAAGACAAGACCATTCTAATACACTATGTATCTTTGTGAAATTATTTTACCTATCCCTATTTCTCAAAAATTTCACTATTTAAGTGAGAATTACATAACTCCTGGAACGAGAGTAATTGTTAGTTTTGGCAAACAAAGAATTATAGGGATAATTTATTCTTCAGAACCAGTAAATAGTGAAAATTTATCACCTCACTTAGAATATAAAGAAATAGAAGAAGTTTTAGATCCCTTCCCTCTATATCCAGAAAGTCTCTTTCCCTTTTTAGAGTGGGTAGCCAATTACTATCTCTGCCCAGTAGGAATAGTTTTGAAAATAGCTTTACCTGCTGGTACTTTTAAAGTTCCTACCCAAAAAATAACCCTAACCCCTGAAGGAAAAAAAGCGATAAGAAGGGGTTTACTTCTTCCTTCTTTAGAAGAGTTGAGCCAAAAAAAAGTCTCCCTTAGAAATTTTCTTAAAAAAAGTAAGCTCAAATTAAAAAAGATAAAAGAGTGGGAAAAGAAAGGCTGGATAAAAATAATAAAGGAAATTCCTACCTTAAAGATACCCTATGAAGTTTTTTATAGAATAAAAAAAGATCTACCAAAAGATCTCCAAGATGAGATAAGCTATCTCTTTGCAGACTACCAAGAAATACCTGCAGAAACTTTAAAAAAACATCTAAGCACAAAGGTTATAAAAAAACTCTTAGATAGTGGCTATTTAGAGAAGATTGAACTCCCAAAGATAAAAAAAATATTACTCCCCTATGAATTTCCTGAAAAATATGAATTAACACTTTCACAAAGAAATGTTTTTGAAAATATAAAAAGCTCACTTTACAAAAAAGAATTTTCTCCTCTTTTATTGCATGGAGTTACTGGTTCAGGAAAGTCTTTAATTTATCTTGAGGCAATAAAGGAGGCTTTGAGTTTAAATAAAAGGGTTCTCTTCTTACTTCCAGAAATTGCATTAACTCACTATATGGAAAGAATACTTTTTCAATTTTTTAGGGAGGAAATAGCCATATTACATAGTACCTTAATTCCTGAACAAAGATTTTCGGAATGGATAAAAATATTGGAAGGACGAGCAAAGATAGTTGTTGGAACACGATCGGCAATTTTTGCTCCTCTTGAAAACATTGGGCTTATAATCATTGATGAAGAGCATGACCCCTCTTATAAAGAAGAGAATCTTCCCTGTAAGTATAACGCAAGAGATTTAGCTTTAGTAAGAGGAAAGATGGATAAGGCTACTGTTTTACTTGGATCTGCTACCCCAAGTATTAAAAGTTATTATTTTGCCAAAATTGGGAAATATAAACTTCTTCAGTTAACGGAGCGCCCTTTTGTGTCCATGCCAGAGACAAAATTAGTTGTGATGCAAAGCGCCTCACTTCTTTCTCAAGAAGTAATAAAAGAAATAGAAACTTTATTGAGCAAAGAAAAGTCTGTATTTCTTTATCTAAACCGCCGAGGTTATGCTCCCATAGTTCAGTGTAGTGATTGTAAACATATATTACAATGTCCCAATTGTGGAATTCCTCTTACCTATCATAAAGATGAAGAAGCTATTCTTTGTCATTACTGTGCCTTCAGGATTACTGTAAAAATTCTCTGCCCATATTGCAGAGGAGGTCAATGGAAATTTTTAAGGTATGGCACTGAGAGAATAGAAGAAGAATTAAAAATGCTCTTCCCCGGAATTGAAGTAATTCGACTTGATCGGGATGTAATAACTTCAGAAAAAAAATTAAAAGAACTCTTTGAGAAAATTTATAATCCCATGCCTAAAATTATTATTGGAACGCAAATGGGAGTGCATGGTCATAATTTTCCTCAGGTAAATTTAGTTATAGTACTTAGGGCTGAAGAAGGACTTTTCCTCCCTCACTTTAAAGCAAATGAAAGAACTTTCCAGCTTTTGCTACAAGCATTAGGTAGAGCAGGAAGAAAAGAGGAAAAAGGAATAGTTATTCTACAGACCTCCATTCCAGAGCACCCTGTAATTAAATATGCACTTCACCAGGATTTCGAAGGATTTTTTAAAGAAGAGCTCCATAAGAGAAAAATTTATGGGTTTCCACCCTTTAAAAAACTTGCAGTGTTTTATTTTAAAGGTATAGATGAGGAAAAAATATCTAAAGTTGCTTTAAAACTTAAGGAAAATTTAGAATTAGTGAAAAGGGAACAAAATCTTAAGGTAGAAATTTTAGGTCCTTCACCTTGTCCTATGAGAAAACTTAGAGGACTTTACCGCTGGCAAATTATACTAAAAGGTGATAGTTATGAGGATTTAAAAAAGACTTTATTAGCCGCTCAAGAAATAAAATCTCCTGGAATTAAAGTTGACTTAGATATAGACCCAGAAAGTCTCCTATAACGATTACAAAGAGAGGGAATGCAAAGACTTTACTTTTTCAAAAAAACGACTTATATTGAATAATTAAATTATGCTTAAAGGCGTAAGACCAAAAATTGAGCGGATAAATTTTAATGCTAAAGAAAATTTTTTGTATAATTTTAATCTCAAACCTGCTGATTTAGAGAGCTATTTAGATGAATATCTCATCGGTCAAAGAGAAGCAAAAGGCATTCTCGCTACGAAAATTTGCACCCATTTTCACAAAGCCAAGACCATATTAACAAGAGAACCTCATTTTAAAAATACAGGTTTTGTTAAAAATAATATTATAATAATTGGACCCACGGGTGTTGGTAAGACTTATGCTATAAAACTTATAGCCCAAAAATTAGGCGTACCCTTTGTAAAAGGAGATGCCACTAAATTTAGCGAAACAGGTTATGTGGGTGGGGATGTAGAAGATTTGGTACGAGAACTCTATTGGGAAACAGGAGGGGACTTAGAAAAGGCTAAATTTGGTATTATCTATTTAGATGAAATTGACAAAATAGCCTCTTCAGGTGATATTATAGGACCTGATGTTTCAAGAACAGGCGTGCAAAGAGCTCTTCTAAAACCTTTAGAGGAAACGGAGGTAGAAATTCGTCTACCTCAAGAAGGCTTTCAAATTTTAGAAAACCCTGAAGAAGCCAAAAAGAGAAAAAAAATTACCCTTAATACAAAATATATTTTATTTGTGGTCAGTGGAGCTTTTCACGGTTTAGAAGAAATTATTAAAAAAA
>JBKBJB010000067.1:0-5135 GCA_046294055.1 Caldimicrobium sp. | reverse complement strand
ATTACATATAGAGGATCAAAAGTTTTTTCAGAAGCCAGAAAATTTTATTACTTTTAAGTTATGGGGGTTTCCAGAAAATCCAAAGGCAGATGCATTTTTAAAGGATGGAGAAATTATAACCGTAGGGAAAAATTCTTTTGTAGTGATTCATACTCCAGGACATTCTCCTGGCTCTCTTTGTCTTTGGAATAAGGAGTATAAAATTCTCTTTACAGGAGATACTCTCTTTGTAGAGGGTATTGGAAGAGTAGACCTCCCCGGCGGTAATTATCAAGTGATGATGAACTCTATAAAAGAAAAAATTTTAATTTTACCAAAGGATACGGTGATCTATCCTGGCCATGATTACGGACCTCGTCCAATTTCTACCTTAGAACAGGAAATAAAATTTAATCCTTTTTTACAGGAAGACTAAGTTTTTCCTATTCCAGAATAACTAAAACCAAGTTTTTTTACAATTTCGGGTTCGTATATATTTCTCATATCAATTAGAACCGGGGTCTTCATTAGATTTTTAATTATAGCTAAATCTAAAAATCTAAATTCGTTCCATTCAGTAAGTATAACCATAGCATGAGCATTTTTAACTGCCTCCTCAGGAGAAGCAGAGTATTCAATAGGAAGATTATCTCCAACTGCTTTTTTAAATTCTTCCATAGCGACGGGGTCGTAAACTTTAATTTTTGCTCCTTTTTCTATAAGTTTTGGTATAACACTTAGAGAAGGACTTTCGCGAACATCGCTCGTATTTGGCTTAAAAGAAAGTCCAAGGATTGCTATCACTTTATCTTTTAGATCTCCTAAGAAATTCTCTAATTTAGAAATAACTCTTAGTTTTTGCTTTTCATTTACTTCAATAACTGCTTCTAAAATTTTAAAGGGAGAACTTACTTGTTTTCCCTGTATAATTAAAGCTTTGACATCCTTTGGGAAACAGGATCCACCAAACCCAGGGCCAGGATTAAGGAACTTAGGACCTATGCGAGGATCTAACCCCATTCCCTTAGCAACCACAGTTACATCTGCACCAACTTTTTCACAAAAATTGGCAATTTCGTTAATAAATGTAATCTTAGTAGCTAAAAAAGCGTTAGAGGCATATTTAATTAGCTCTGCAGTTTCTAAGTTGGTTATAATAAAGGGAGTTTCTGCTAAATATAGAGGTCTATAAATGTCTTTAATGATAGCTATAGCATAAGCACTTTCTCCACCAATAATGACCCTATCAGGATGCATAAAGTCTTCAACTGCATTTCCTTCTCGTAGAAATTCGGGATTGGAAATAACATCTATTTCTGCGTCTGTTTTTTTATGTTTATTGATTAACTCTTTGATCCATTTATTCGTTCCCACAGGGACTGTACTTTTAGTAACAATTACTTTATATTCATCAATGACATCGGCAATTTTTAGTGCTACATCTTTTATTTGGGTAAGATCTACCGATCCATCCGGAAGAGAAGGCGTTCCTACGCAAATAAAGATTACTAAAGAATTTTTAATTGCTTTGGCAAAATCTGTTGTAAAATTGAGCCTTCCTGCTTTATAATTCTTTTTAACCAGTTCTTCTAATCCTGGTTCATAAAAAGGTATTTCTCCTTTTTTTAAACATTTTATCTTTTCTTCATCAATGTCAACACAGATTACTTTCATACCAAAATCAGCAAGACCAGCTCCACACACTAAACCTACATAACCAGTGCCAATGACAGAGATATTCATATGCAAGAATTTACATCTTTATGATTTTTTTTGAGCCCTTTGCTTGAGCTGTATATTTCGTAGAACCTTTCAGAACCTTATTTTTATTTAAAGGCTTTTTAGCTAAGATAGTTTTAGAAATGGTTTTCCTTTTCTTAGCAAGAGTGGTTACCCTTTTTTTTGATTTGCTATAAGCTATAAATTTCTTAACACTTATTTTTTTAGATTTTCTATAGTATGAAATAGGTTTGGTGCTAACTGGTAGGTTAAGATTGATGGCAGTATTTACTATAATGGGTGGGGTCTTTCTATCTAAAACTAATTCAGAAAGTTTAATAAGTTTTTTTGTGTCTTCCCAAAGAGAATCTCTATAAGGAGCTCCTAAAAGGGAAGTAATTATAATACGGTCTTTTATTTGCGCTACATTTACTAAACAATGTTTTGAATGACGAGTATAGCCGGTTTTCCCTCCAATAATTTCTTCTTTTAGCTCCTCTTCAAATAATAATTTGTTAGTATTTTTAATAACAAAGGTCCTTCCCTGTTGAGAAGTGATAACTTTTACAGGAGTATTAATAATTTCTTTTATTATAGGATATTTAAGTGCTTCATAGAGTAAAAGAGCTAATTCGTAAGCTGTAGAATATTGACCTTGCGCAGGTAAACCCGAAGCTGTAACGAAATAGGAATTTTTAAAACCTAAGGCACGGGCTTTTTGATTCATTAACTCAGAAAATCGTTCTTCATTTCCCGCAACTGCTTCTGCTAAAGCTACTGCTGCTTGATTTGATGACTTAATTAACATTAGATGTAATAAGTCACTTACTGTATAAATTTCTCCTTCATACAAATGAGGAGGAGTAGAAGGGGTCTCCTCTGCAGTTTTAGAAATTTTTATTTTTTGATGAAGTGGTAGTCTATCTAATACGACCATAGCAGTAAGTAATTTTACTATACTTGCAGGGGGGATTTTAATATTAGGATTTTTAGCATATAAAATTTGGCCCGTTAGTCCATCCAGCGCTACTCCAGCAATAGAATTAATATTTTCATAGTATTCTTGGGCTTTTAAAGGAGATATTACAAAAAAAATAAATGATATTATATTAAGAAGAAGTAGTGTTTTCTTTTGCATTTTTTACCTCTTGAGAAAATATTTGTTAAAATATTATAATAGAAAAGTTTAAAAAGTCAAAGAAAAGATTATATAAATTAAAAAAGAATGAGTGGTAAAAATTGTCTATAATGGTAAAAAATTAGCTAAAATTTCAAATTTTAGAAGTTTAAATTGAGTTAAAGTTTATTAAAAAATGAAAAATAAAGAAGTTGCAGAAATTTTTAGAAAGACGGCTCAGCTTTTAGATATTAAGGGAGATAATCCATACAGAATTAGAGCCTACGAAAAAGCGGCTCAAACCATAGAATCTTTATCAAGAGATGTTGAAGACTTAGCTAAAGAGGGAAAATTAGAAAGCCTTCCCGGAATTGGTCAAGATTTAGCTTCTAAAATTAAAGAAATTTTAAGAACAGGCACGCTTTCCCTTTATGAAGAGTTAAAAAAGGAAATTCCACCTATTCTTTTATCGTTTCTTGAAATACCGGGTTTAGGACCAAAGAAGGTTAAGGTTATGTATGAAAAACTGGGGATTACATCTTTAGAAGAATTGGAAAAGGCTTGTCTTCAACATAAGCTCGCTAAGCTTCCTGGATTTGGTTTGAAAACAGAAGAAAATATCTTGAAAGGAATAAAGTTATATCGTGAGAAAACAGGTAGAAGGCCCTTAGGAGAAATATTACCTTTAGCTGAAGAGGTAGTTAAACTTATTAAGAAAAAAGCGCCAATTATTGAGATTTCTATAGCTGGAAGTATTAGAAGACGCAAAGAAACAGTAAAGGATATAGATGTACTTATAACCTCTCAAAAGCCTCGAGAAGTTATGCAGGTTGTTACAGAACTACCTTTAGTTGAGGAAGTTATCGCTTTTGGTGAAACCAAAACAAGTGTCCGCCTAAAGACTGCTATTCAAATGGATGTAAGAGTGGTTGAGCCACAGAGCTGGGGAGCTGCTTTAGCCTACTTTACAGGTTCAAAAGCTCATAATATAAGAGTTAGGGAATTAGCCTTAGAAAGAGGTTTAAAAATTAATGAATACGGTGTCTTTAAGGGGGAAGAAAAGATAGCAGGTAAAACAGAAGAAGAAGTTTATGCAGCACTCGGCCTACCTTTTATACCTCCAGAACTTAGAGAAGATAGAGGAGAGATTGAGGCGGCACTCCAGGGGAGATTGCCCAACCTTGTAGAGGAAAAAGATATTTTAGGTGATGCTCATGTGCATTCCAAATATAGCGATGGAACAGCAAGCTTGGAAGAAATTTTAGCAAAAGCAGAAGCTATGGGGCTATCTTGGGTTGCAGTTTGTGATCATTCCCAAAGCTTAAAAGTTGCTGGCGGACTTTCTGTGGAAGATCTATTTAAAAAGAAGAAAAGAATTGAAGAATTAAATCAAAGGTCAAATAAAGTAAAGTTAATTTTTGGAGCTGAAGTAGATATACTCAATGATGGAAGTCTTGATTATCCTGATGAAGTATTAAAAGAAATAGATTTTGTTATAGCTGCCATACATACAGGCTTTCAGCAGGATGAAAAAATAATAACGCATCGCATTGTTTCCGCTTTGAAACACCCTTTAGTGCATGCTATTGCTCATCCAACAGGTAGAATATTAGGTGAAAGAGAACCATATAATGTGAATATTGAAGAAATTTTCTTTTATGCAAAACAATTTGGTAAAGCTCTGGAAATAAACGCATTTTATAAAAGGCTTGATTTAAATGATATCTATGTGAAAGCCTGTAAAGAGATGGGTATTCCTGTAATTATCGGCACTGATGCGCATTTTATTGATCAAATGGAATATCTTAAGTTTGGAGTTATGGTAGCCAGAAGAGGATGGTGTGAAAAAAAGGACCTTTTAAATACATTAGATTATGATAAATTTATATTATGGCTTAAAAAGATAAGGGGTAATTAAATTGCTTTCACTTTTACAGATTTCTGTAAAGGATTTTCTTAATATTCATCAGAAAAAGGTACTTATAATTCCGCCTGAAATGTCTTTTAAGGAGCTTACAGAACTTTTAAAGAAACATGAAGAAAATTTTGCAATTGTTCAGAAAGAGGGGAAACCTGTTGGGATTGTCACAGAAAGAGATATTGCTAGAGCTTATCTTGATGAATATCCTTTAGATATGCCCATTTATCATATAGCCAAAAAAGAACTTGTAAAGATAAATAGCTCTTCTTCACTTTTAGAAGCCTTTAATCTTATGACGGAAAACTATATTAGGCGTCTTGTTGTGGTGAATGAAAATGGAGAATTTGAGGGAATGCTAACTCAACAAGATTTGATTTTATATTCTACAGAAGAACTTTT
>JBKBJB010000066.1:0-5147 GCA_046294055.1 Caldimicrobium sp. | reverse complement strand
ATAAGAAAGATTTACATAAGCTCCTAAAGCCTGCATATGCCTTTGCACTCGTAAATAAGGCAAACTCTCCAACAACTCTTTTTCATTAAAAAATTTCTCTTTTTCCTTCCGCTTCAAGATATAATAATCTATGAGCTCCTTCCTTATCTTTTCAACCAATTTATAATAGGGATCCCATAAAAAAGAAGAGAGATCGTAGCCAGATGGCCCAATCCGAGCTCCTTGATAGTCAATTAAATAAGGCTTCCCTTTTTTTAACATTACATTCTGAGATTGAAAATCTCTATGAATCAAATTCTTAGAGAAACTATCACAGAGCTTAGCAAGTTTATCAAATTCTCTGTGTAAATAAAAATTACCTTTGATTCCACAAAAAAAATTTAAAAATTTTTCTTCGAAATATGTGCTTTCCCATCTAAAATGTTCAAAATCAAAAAACTTAAATAAACAAGAATTCTCAATCTTTATAGTGTGGAGCTTTATCATTTCATCCAAAACTTCTTTATATTTTTCTTTAATTTTCCTTAAATCTTTTTTACCTTTAAGCCAAGTATATAAGCTTACATCTCCTAAATCTTCAAAAAAGATTTCTCCTTGGTTAAAGCTTGCCGCTTCTATAGAAGGAACTTTTACGCCTTTTGCCTCTAAAAAAACATTATATTCATAAGACCTCTTTAACTCTTCATGATTAGGATTCATTTTCATCACCACAAATCCATCTTTAATACGGATAAATTTTCTCTCAGAGCCGCCAATGCTTATTTCTTCAAAATTAGCCTCCATTGCCTCTTCAATTGGAATAAAATTTTCCTCTACTAAAATTCCCCCTTCATAGACATCTTGCACTATTTTCTCTGGTGCATAAACCAAAACATTTTTTAAAAAACTTCTTTTTTTGAAATAGGTTTTACTTTCAACAGAGACATATCCATCCCATTCAAGCTCCTCTGTATCTGCCTCAGGATAAAAAAACACTTTCTCCCCCCTTTCTTTTAAAAAGTATTTTATAGCTCTAAAATAGGTAGGGAAAGTGCCTACATCAAACCAAGGGTTACTAATTTCAATAGTTGCTATCTCTTCACCATTTTTTATTGCTTTTATCCAGGCAGAAACCACAGATGAAAATCCCTTTTCTAAATATTGTAAAAATCTTGGTTCATATATAGCTATGCCAGCAAAGGTAACATTTTTAGCATAATTTGAAACCTCGTTATATCCTTTAATACCTAATAAATTGCCTTCTTCATTTACATAAAGTGTGTTTATAGCTGGGTCATTTATCACTAAAAGAGTTGCTAAGGGTTTTTTCTCATTATGAAAATTTAAGAGTTCTCTTAAATCAAAGGAGGCCAAGATATCACTATTGTGAACCAAGAAAGGGGTATCCTTTAGAAAGGCTTCAGCATTTTTTAGTGCTCCACCTGTTCCAAGAATCTCCTTTTCGAAAAAAAGGGAAACTCTACTCTCAAAGGGGGACTCTTTTACCCAAGTTTCGATTTTTTCAGAAAGATGATGTAGATTTATTCCTATTTCTAAAATTTCCTTACAGGAAAGCTTTTTTAATATGTAGTAGAGAAGAGGCTTTCCTAAAATGGGAAGAAGAGGTTTAGGTATTAAATAGGTGAGAGGACGCAGCCTTGTCCCAAAGCCAGCTGCTAATATAAAAGCCTTAATTTTCATTTCTCCTAAAAGTAATCCCCTTTCTATGTCTTGACAAGCCATAAAATTAAATGCTATATTCATAATTTAGGAGCTTGGAAATGAAAAAAGTACTTATGCTTGGAGCTGAAGCTATAGCAAGAGGAGCAATAGAAGCCGGTATATCTTATGCCACTTCCTATCCAGGGACTCCTGCTACTCAGATTTTAGAATATATAGCTAAACAAAGTGAAGTGCCCTGTGAGTGGTCCATAAATGAGAAAGTAGCTTATGAAGTAGCCTATGGAGTTAGTCTTACAGGAAGAAGAGCACTTTGTTCTATGAAGCATGTAGGAGTTAATGTGGCAGCAGATCCCCTTATGACCTCAGCTTATTTAGGTGTATCCGGGGGATTAGTTCTTGCCGTAGGGGATGACCCTGGAGCTTATTCTTCTCAAAATGAACAAGATTCACGCTATTTTGCAGCTTTTGCCAAAATTCCATGTTTAGAGCCCTATGATGCTGAAAGTGCAAAGACCTATACTAAAATTGCCTTCGACCTCTCTGAAGAATTAAACCTTCCAGTTATGCTTAGAAGTCAAACAAGACTTTTGCATTGTTACGAGCCTGTTACGCTTGAAGAGCCCCTTCCACAAAAACCATTAAACCTTGTTAAAGATCCTTTACATCAAGTTGCTATACCACGCCATATTATACCTCTCCATAAAGAACTAAACGCAAAACAATCCAAAATGAAAGAGCTTATAAAAAAATATGGTTTTAACACAATTTTCCCAGGAAAAGAAAAAATTGGAATTGTCGCTTGTGGATTAGCTTACACTTATGCCTTAGAATTAGAAAAAGAGTATCCTATTCTTAGAATCACAGCCTATCCTGTGGATGAAGAACTAATTAAGGCATTTGTGAAAGATTTAGATGAAGTTATTGTAGTGGAAGAGGGATATC
Source organism: Caldimicrobium sp. (assembly GCA_046294055.1). Classification (GTDB taxonomy): domain Bacteria; phylum Desulfobacterota; class Thermodesulfobacteria; order Thermodesulfobacteriales; family Thermodesulfobacteriaceae; genus Caldimicrobium. The sequence goes on along the minus strand of JBKBJB010000066.1, from coordinate 2,543 downwards.
CCTTTATAGAAGAGAAGGTTAGGTGTTTTCATCCGAAGGTGCGAGGAAAACTCTCAAAGGATTTACCTTTTGAAGGGGAAATGGGACCTGACCCCCTATTAAGACTTTTTGGGAAAGAACCTTCAATTCATTCAGAAGAGGTGCCACCAAGGCCTCCTACCTTATGTCCGGGATGTCCTCATAGAGAATTTTTTAAAGCCCTTCTTGAAGCAGGTCCTTCTTTTGTAGCAGGAGACATTGGTTGCTACACCTTAGGAGTTTTACCCCCTCTTTCAGCTTTAGATACTTGTCTATGTATGGGGGCAAGTATAAGTAAGGCTGTTGGTATTGCTAAACAAGGAGTAAAAAGAGTTGCTGCTGTGATTGGTGATTCTACTTTTTGGCACTCAGGTATTCCAGCCTTAATAAATGCCGTTTATAATAAGGCTAATATATTAGTATGCATCCTTGACAATTCTGTAGTAGCTATGACAGGCCATCAACCTACTCCTCATCTGGGATTAACTGCTAAAGGTGAAGAGACTAAACCATTAAACTTTGTTGAAATTTGTAAAGCCTGCGGTGTAGATTCTGTCGTAGAGATTGACCCCCTTAAGAAGGAGGAATTAGTTTCTGCACTAAAAAGTGGTCTTGAAAAAGAAGGTGTCCATGTAGTAATCTCCAAACGACCCTGCGTAATATTTGCAGGTAAGTTGAAAAAAATTAAAGATTCTCAATAGTTTTTGAATCAACTAATTTTACACCAGCTTCTTTAAGAAAATCTATGGTTTTATCTAAATTGTTTGTTCTCAAGACTACTAAAGCTTCTTCACCACTTTTTTCGACAAAGGCATAAACATATTCTACATTTATATCCTTCTCATACAAAATTTTTAAAACTTCTGCCAATCCACCAGGTCTATCTTTAACTCCTACTGCAACCACATTGGTTACTTTTGCTGTAAAACCTGCTTCTTCCAAGGCCTTTTTAGCTTCATCTGGATTATTCACTATCATTCTTAAAATGCCAAAATCAGAAGTATCGGCAATGGAGAGGGCCCTAATATTTATATTTGCTTCTGCTAAAACTTTCAAGGCTTCATACAATCTTCCTTTTTTATTCTCCAAAAAAACAGAAAGTTGTTTAATCTTCATAGATGCCTCCTCCTTGTTTCTTTTATTTATTTAGTCCCCTTTTATCTATAACTCTTTTTGCTTTCCCTTCACTTCGTGGCAAACTCTTGGGTTCAACTAAGGTAACTTTAATTCTTATACCAATAGTTTCTTCCAAGTGTTTCTCTAATCTCTTTCTTAGATTTTCAATTTCCTTTACTTCATCTGAGAAAGTTTCCTTTGACATTTCCACTTGCACTTCAATTTCATCTAAATGATGTGGTCTTGTGAGGATAATCTGATAATGGGGTTCAACTCCTTGTATTTCAAGCAATGCCTTTTCTATTTGATAGGGGAAGAGCATAACACCTCTTACTTTAATCATATCATCAGTTCTTCCTTGAATCCGTTCTATTCTGATGCTTTTTCTACCACAGGGGCATTCTCCTGGAATAAAAGCTGTAATATCTCTTGTTCTAAAGCGAAGCATTGGTACTCCTTCTTTTGTTAGAGTTGTTAAAACAAGCTCTCCTTTTACTCCTTCAGGCAAGGGTTCTCCTGTATCTGGATCAATAATCTCAGGGTAGAAATGATCTTCCCAAATGTGTAATCCTTCTTGAGCTAAGCATTCATGCGCTACTCCTGGACCAATTATTTCTGTAAGTCCATAAACATTATAAGCCTTTATATTAAATCTTTTTTCAATTTCCCTTCTCATTTCCTCTGTCCACATCTCTGCTCCAAAACTTCCTGCTCTTAATTTTAGTGAAGCAGGATCTATACCCAATTCATCTTTTGCATATTCTGCTAAATAGAGGGCGTAAGATGGGGTGCAACAAAGAATGGTGCTTCCAAAATCTGACATAAGTTCTATTTGTCTTCTTGTATTTCCTGCAGAGGTTGGAACAATAGTTGCTCCAATAGCTAAAGCTCCGTAATGAAAACCTAACCCTCCTGTAAACAGTCCATATCCATAGGCAATCTGAATAATATCTTCCTTAGTTGCACCCATAGCCACAAGGGAGCGAGCCATAACTTCTTTCCAAACTTCAATATCACCTGGAGTATAGCCAATAACCACAGGTTTCCCTGTAGTTCCACTGGAGGAATGAATCTCTACAATTTCAGATAAAGGAACTGCAAACATTCCAAAAGGATACACCTCCCTTAAATCAGCCTTACTTGTAAAGGGAATATATTTAATATCCTCTATGGACCTAATATCTTCGGGTTTAATACCAGCTTCATCAAACCTTTTCTTATAAAAAGGTACTCTCTCATAAGCATATTTTACGATTTTTTTTAGCCTCTCTGTTTGAAGCTCTCTTAGTTGTTCTCGTGGCATCTTTTCTACTTCTTCATTCCAATATCTAACCTCCATAGTTCCCCTCCTCTTTATTTAAATCTATTCTTGTATAAAATCTGAAGCCTTTAAAAAATTGACTTTTTCA
>JBKBJB010000065.1:0-5228 GCA_046294055.1 Caldimicrobium sp. | reverse complement strand
TGAAAAGTCATTTGAAAGAGAGATTTATCCTCAAAGAGCTTTACAAACTGCTTAGGCATTAAAGTACGACTCAATGGCCAAAGTCTCGTTCCTCTTCCCCCACAAAGAATAATAACATACATATCTATTACCTCTTTAACTGCTAATCTATATAATTGACTCTCCTATTTTTGGACTTTATTCTCTTTGTAATTGGCTCCTTCATTGACCTAACCTTATTCTCACAGCTTATCTTCTACCTTTAAACACTCTTTTAATACTTCCAATAAGTTTAGCTACCTCTCCACGCTTAAGGCTTATTCTCGTGTCTCTATAATATAGCTCTTTTTATTCTTGTCTCTCAGTTTCAATATTTATATATTTTTATAGGTACTGTCAAGACCCTAAAATCAAGATGGAGTTATTTTAAAAAAAAGGGCACCTCAAGAAGAGCTCGGGTGGTTTGTTATTCGCTTCACCATAGGAAGAACAAAAATTTGCCCTATGGAAAAAGCTTCCCCTGAGAGGGAATAAGGTTTTTATAAAGTTTATAATAATATAAAACATTTTGTACATAATTCTGTGTTTCAGGGTAGGGAGGAATCCCGCCATATTGTCTCACCGCCTCAGGGCCTGCATTATAAGCGGCAAGACTGAGTTTTAGGTCTTTAAACTCATCTAAAAGCCACTTTAAATATTTTGCTCCACTGTATATGTTTTCTACTGGATCAAAGGGGTTAGAAAGTCCTACTAACTTGGCAGTTGTAGGAATTATTTGCATTATTCCCATAGCCCCTTTTGGTGATATCGCCCTCGGATTAAAATTAGATTCAACCTTTGCTATCGCTTTCAATAAAAGAGGATCTAAATTAAACTCCTTAGCTACCTCCTCAAAAATTTGATGAAATTTATTGGCTAAACCTTCCTCTTCTATCTTACCTTTCAGAAAACTCAAATTATTGATCTTTTTCTCTTTTTTGGGAAGTCTTAAATAAATCTTAAAATTTTTATCTAATGGTACATTAGAAAAAAATGTTTCTCCTGTCTCTGCGTCTTCATAATAATAAATTTTTGAGGCTAAAGCCTCTGCACTTAAAAAAAACACAAAGAAGAGCACAAAAAGGATCATCACCTTTCTCCACTTTTTTCTAAATATTCCCTATAACATTTCTCTGAACAAAATTGAAGATCCCTATTTTCAAGTTCTCCAGGGCTTTTATCCTCTGGTAAAGAAAAATAAACTCCACAGTTTTTGCAAGCCCTCATTTCCATTTCAAGCGCTCTTTTAGTAATTTTTTTCTTTGACCTGCTTTTTTTATAATACCAAAAAATAACAAAAATGGCAAGCATTAATAGCAAATATTTCATAAAACCACCTTTATAGAGAGTTTTTTTAACTTTTGCTTTTCAAAAAGCTCTTTCTGGGTTGTATAAATCTCTTTTAACTTCATTCCTGAAATAGGGTCTATAAAATGAGGGGAAATTTCGGATGCTGGGACAATTACAAAGGCTCTCTCCTTTGCCCGAGGATGAGGAATCTGCAAAATTTTACTAACTAAAACTCGATCTTCATAAAATATTATATCTAAATCTATAGGACGGTCCGTTAGTTCAATAGTTCTTTCTCTTCCCATCTTGAACTCAATCTTTTTAAGTTCTAAAAACAAGGCAAAGGGAGAAAGTGATGTAGAAATCACTAACACCAGATTGTAAAAATAATTTTCGCTGTGATAATAAAGAGGCTCGCTCTCATATATAGAGGATATCCCTTCAATTTGAAGAGGAAGAGCCTTAAGGAGTTTGATAGCTTTTTTTATATTTGCTAAACGATCCCCTAAATTTGTGCCAAGAGATAAATAAACCTTTTTTACAGTTTCAGGGAGGCTAATCTTTTTACTGCCTCTTTTAAACGATTTATTTCCACTGTTAAGGCTATTCTAAAATAACCCTCTCCTGCAGTTCCAAAACCGTTTCCTGGAGTGACTACTATTCCTAACTCTTGAAGCACCCTTTTGCAAAATTCTGAAGAGGTATAACCTTTAGGAACTTTCACCCAGAGATAAAAGGTAGCCTTAGGTACTTTCAATTCATATCCCAGCTCTTTTAGGGCTCCACTTAAATAATCTCTTCTTTCTTTAAAAGTTTTTCTAAGTGGGGGAACAATTTTCTCAAAGTTATTTAAGGCATAGGCTCCCGCTTCTTGCAAAGCTGTAAATAACCCAGAATCTATATTGCTTTTCACTTTGGCTAAGGCTTGCACAAGTTCGGCCTTCCCTACGGCAAAACCTATTCTCCACCCTGTCATACAAAAGGTTTTAGAGTGGCTATGGAATTCAATGGCTACCTCCTTTGCTCCTTCCACTTCAAGGATACTTAAAGGAGGGTCCTCATAATATAACTCTACATAAGCAGCATCGCTTGCTACGATAAAATCATACTCTTTAGCTAATTTCACCACATCCTTATAAAATTCTTTTGTTCCTTCAGCCCCTGTTGGATTATTTGGATAATTCAACCACATAATCTTTGCTCTCCTTAAGACCTCTTCAGGAATTTTACCTAAATCCGGTAAAAAATCATTTTCCCAAGTCAAGGGCATATAATAGGGTTCTGCATCAGTAAAAATAGCTCCTAAATGATAAACAGGATAAGCAGGATCTGGGCAAAGAACTATATCTCCAGGATTGATAAAGGCAATGGGGAAATGTGCTATGCCTTCCTTTGAGCCTATTAGAGCAAGGACTTCTCTTTCTGGATCTAAATCTACTCCAAAGCGCCTTTTTATATAATCTGCACAAGCTTTTCTGAAAAAGGGACTTCCTGGATTTAAAGGATAGCGGTGATATTCAGATTTCTCTAACGCCCTTTTCGCTACCTCAACTATTTCTTGTGGAGTGGGTATATCGGGATCCCCAATTCCTAAATCTATAACATCTGCCCCTTCTCTTATTTTTTCACTTTTAAGTCTATCTAACTCCACGAAAAGATAGGGCGGGACTTTTTTTAGCCTTTCGGAAAGTTCCATATACTTCTCTCTACTTATCTTTCTCTTTTTCCCTGAATAAACTCTAAGACCATCTCTCTTGCAATATAATCTGGGAACTGTTTAGGTGGATGCTTCATTGTATAGGCTGAGATTGAGATTAAGGGTCCCCCAATCCCTCTATCCTTAGCAAGTTTTGCGCATCTAATAGCATCAATTGCTGACCCTGCAGAATTAGGTGAATCTTCTACCTCCAATTTTACTTCCACAGACATTGGAACACCACCAAAATGTTCTCCTTCAATTCTTATATAGGCTATTTTTCTATCCTTTAGCCAGGGCACCCAATCAGAAGGCCCTATATGCACATTTTCCCATCCTATAGAATGGGGTAAAACAGAGGTTACTGCTTCAGTCTTTGAAATCTTCTTAGTCTTAAGTCTACCTCTTTCAAGCATATTTAAGAAATCCGTATTTCCTCCAAAATTTAGCTGATAGGTTCTCTTTATAGGAATTCCTCTATCTACGAAAAGTTGCACCAAGGTTCTGTGTAAAATGGTTGCTCCTAATTGGGACTTGATATCATCTCCTACTGCGGGAATTCCTTCCTTCTCAAATCTTTTACCCCAAGTTTCATCGGAAACTATAAAAGTAGGCATAGCATTCACAAACGCAACTCCTGCCTTTAAACAAGCCTCAGCATAAAACCTTGCTGCTTCTTCGGAGCCAACTGGCACATAACTTATGAGAACATCAGCAGAAACATCCTTTAAATGGGCTACTACATCCTCAAGCTCATCCTCCTTCTCCTCTGCTAAAACCATAGTCAGTTCCTCTGGTTGATATTTCATATGCTCAGCCACGCCATCCAAAACTTTCCCCATCCTAACCTTTACACCTAACTTTGGGACATCAGGGTAAAACACTGTAGTACAATTAGGTGGAGAAAAGATGGCCTCCGAGAGGTCTTTCCCAACCTTTCTTTTGTCTACATCCCAAGCTGCAACTATTTCAATATCAGAAGGCTTATAACCTCCAATATCAGGAAACATTATTCCTCGCAAATCATCAAGTTTCTTGTCTTTATAATAGAAAATCCCCTGCACTAAAGAGCTGGCACAATTTCCAACACCAACTATAGCTAACCTCACCTTTTTACTCATCGCTGTCCTCCGCTAAAAATTCATCTTAAAACTAAAAATTAATCTTAAAAATAGCATAATTTTAAATTCTTGCCAAGAAAATTAGCACCTATCCCTTTTCATGAATTTTAAATTTAATAGTAGCTATTACTTTTTCCCCTGGCAAGAGGCTCATTAAGCGCACTCCCTTGGTATTTCTACCTTGTAAAGGAATTTCCTCTTCTTTAATGCGAATTACCTTACCTGAAGAGGAAAAAATAAAAATTTCTTCTCCTTGCTGCAAGAGAACCCCACAAGCTAAAAACCCTGTTTTTTCACTTAACCCATGGGCTATAAGACCCTTACCCCCTCTTCCTTGGACTTTAAACTGCGAAAGAGGGGTTTTTTTACCAAAGCCCTTCTCTGTTATCGTAAACAAATGGCTTGCCTCTTCAACCTTTAATAAAGAAACTACCTCATCGGTGCCTTCCAAGCGAATTCCAATAATTCCTTCTGCCTGCCTGCCCATATGCCTTACCTCTTCTTCTCTAAAATGCAAACTCAAGCCTTTTTTTGTAAGTAAAATTAGGGAATCCTTCCCTTTAGTTACTGCACCAAAAAGTAATTTATCCCCCTTCTTTAGATTAATTACAGTGGTACCACTTTTTCTAAGCTTAGATAACTCTTCTAAAGCTATCTTCTTTATAAATCCTCCTTTTGTGGCTAAAAGGAGATAACCTTCAAAAGTATAGGGATGCAAAAAGGCTACCTCTCCTTCAAAATAAGGAAGGAAATTTTTAATATGACTCCCCTTTCCTTGTCTGGCACTAAAGGGAATATCCTTTAAATTTAAAGGAAAAACCTTACCAGTTGTAGTAAAAACAAGAAGATTTGTATGGTCCTTTACTTGAAGCATTGCTTTCAATCGCTCTTCAGCAGAAAAGACAAATACACCTTTGCCTCCCCTTTTTTGCAAAGAAAACTGTTCTAAACTCATTTTTCTTATATATCCCTCTTCGCTTACAACCACTAAAACATCCTCCGTGGGTCTCTCAACTTCAATTATTTCCAAGTCCTCCTCTAAAATTTTAGTTTTTCTCTCGTCTCCATAGCGCTCTTTAATTACTTTTAATTCTTCCTCTATC
>JBKBJB010000064.1:0-5448 GCA_046294055.1 Caldimicrobium sp. | reverse complement strand
TAGAAATTCATGCCCATAGTGGTTATTACAATCTCCGAAGTATTCTTGAATTAGTCTTAAAATCGGGAGCAAGACCAGCAGAGCCTGGAGAATTTACCTTAAGAGCTTTTTTGAATGGGCGCATTGACCTGTCTCAAGCAGAAGCTATAGAAGAAATTATCTCAGCTAAGAGTAAAATGGCTCTAAACCTTGCTCTTAAAAATTTGTCCGGCAAACTTTCAGAAAAAATAAAAATTTTAAAAGAAGATCTCCTTTTCCTCTTAGCTCAAGTAGAATCAGCTATCGACTTTCCTGAAGAAGATATAGAAATCTTAAATCCTCCTGAACTTATTTTACAGATAAATGAAATTATCAAAAAAATTGACCATCTCATTCAAAATTATCAAGAGGGTAAAATTTATAGAGAAGGCATTAGCTTAGTTATCTCAGGCAAGCCTAATGTGGGTAAATCTTCACTAATGAATGTCCTATTAAAAGAAGAAAGAGCTATAGTTACTCCTATCCCTGGCACTACCAGGGATTTTTTAGAAGAAGAAGTCTATATAAGAGGAATTCCAGTTAAACTTATTGATACTGCAGGGTTAAGGGAAACCACAGACCCTATTGAAAAAATTGGAGTAGAACGAGCTTTACAAAAACTAAAAGAGGCAGATTTAGCCATTTTTCTAATAGATGTCAGCGAAAAACCTGATAAAGAGACATTATCCCTTTACGAACAAATTAAAGATTTTCCACACTTGGTGGTTTTTAATAAAATAGATTTACAGCCCAATTACCTTAACGACTGGAAAAAGCTTTTTACTAATATAGAGGTCATTCCCATTTCAGTTAAAGAGGAAATAAATCTTGATTTGCTTTATCAAAATATAGAAAAAAAAATTCTCACTGAAAAAGGTACGATAACTGCTGAAGTGGTCCCAAATCTAAGACAAAAAATAGCCTTGGAAATAGCAAAGGAAAACCTTAAAAAAGCCATCACAGAACTTTCACAGAAAAACCCACTTCCTGAGCTCATAGCCCTTGAAATTAGAGGTGCCATCTCCTCTTTAGCAGAAATTATAGGAGAGATTACCACTGAAGATTTGTTAAATAAAATATTCTCAAATTTTTGTATCGGTAAATGATTACCCTCGTTCGCTATGCTTTATAAACTTAAATTTTCCTCTGTTTAGTTTCATTTAAAGTTTTGTTATCTCTAATTTCTTTTTGTTTCTCTTTATGAATTTTAATTCTTGTCTTGTTTTGTGCCATTTCTCTTACCCATTCTCCAGTCTCGCCTTTTGTGCCTTGCTTTGTTTTTCCCATTTCTTTAACTTGAGAACTTACTTCTTTACCTATACCAGCCCCAGAATACTCTTTGTTCATCTGTGGTCCCCCAACCCCTTGAGGACCCTTTGCATAAAGAGTACTATTACTTATTAAAAGCACAGATAAAACTAAGAATGTACATAACTTTTTCATAACAAACACCTCCTATTGGTTTATGGATATTTAAAAAGTTGTAGGACGATACGCATTCTATTACACTCAGTATTATATTGACTTTTTAAAAGTTTAAATTATGTTAAAGAAAAAATTATCAAATAGTAAGTAGAGTGGGAAGATTAACTTTGCACCATCAACCTATTGATATTCTTGGTTGCAATCAACGGACTAAAACATCCACTTACATAGTATACCTAACATGTCTTTACAAAACTTAACCATCCTTTAGGAGAAAAGAAAAATATCTGGTTTTAGAGGCCTTAGATGCATTTAAATGGAGTAAGGTAAAGAAGAAACCTTACCTTTAATAAAATGGAACATATACCTATAGTTAGAATAAACATTTAGACAAGCCTTACAGGAAGAATAAAACTTTTAAAAAATAATATAAGGAGAAAATAAAAATGAAAGTAGGAATTATTATGGGAAGCGATTCAGATTTACCTGTTATGAAAGAAGCAGCGGAAGTATTAGAAAATTTTGGTGTTCCCTATGAAATCACAATTATTTCTGCCCATCGCACACCTCACAAGACATATGAGTATGCAGCAACTGCCGAAGAACGAGGAATTGAAGTGATTATTGCTGGAGCAGGAGGAAGTGCCCATCTCCCTGGTGTCGCAGCATCTTTAACTACCGTTCCTGTAATTGGAGTGCCTATTATGTCAAAAACTTTAAAAGGAATAGATTCTCTTTTATCTATCGTACAAATGCCAGGAGGCATCCCAGTAGCAACTGTTGGAATAAATAATGCTAAAAACGCGGCACTTCTTGCTGTCCAAATCTTAGCTTTGAAATATCCAGAGTTAAAAGAAAAGCTAAAAAGTTATCGAGAAAACTTAAAAAGTGAAGTTGAAAAAAAAAGTGAAAGACTTAAAGAGCTTGGTTTTAAAAAATACTTAGAGACCTCTTAAAGATATTTTAAAGCTTTATGCCCTATGTCTTTTCTATAATGAGCACCTTCAAAATAGATGACTTTTACAGCTTCATAAGCCCTTTCTATGGATTCTTTTAAATCTTTGCCAAGGGCTGTCACTCCTAAAACTCTACCACCATTAGTGAAAAATTTACCGTCGTCCTTTTTAGTCCCTGCATGAAAAACAATAACATCTTCCAACTTTTTTACTTCCTCCAACCCTTTAATTTCTTTTCCTTTTTCATAGGTCCCTGGATAGCCTTTACTTGCCATTACTACACAAGTTGCTGCTTCATCTTTTTCCTGTAGATCATAGGAAGCTAATTTTCCTTCCAAAGTATGAAGAATCAATTCTAAAAAATCACCCTTTATTCTTAGAAGAATTGCCTGTGCCTCAGGATCTCCAAGTCTACAATTAAATTCAAGAACATAGGGTTCCCCATTTTGAATCATTAACCCAGCATAAAGAAAACCTAAATAAGGATGTCCTTCAGCTTTCAATTGTTTTAAAATAGGTTCAATAATTCTTTCCTCTATCTTTTTTCTAATTTCTTCTTTGATTAAAAGTGCTGGAGAATAAGCTCCCATACCACCAGTGTTAGGCCCTTGATCATTATCTAATAACCTTTTGTGATCCTGTGATGTTGGTAAAGCTTTATAGGTCTCTCCATCAGTAATAACAATGTAGGAAGCCTCTTCACCTTCAAGCTTTTCTTCTATAACTACTTTGGCACCAGCTTCTCCAAAGTACCTATAAACTAAAATATTTTTTAAAGCCGCATCTGCCTCTTCTATAGTCTCACACACCACAACTCCTTTTCCAGCACATAAGCCATCAGCTTTAATTACTATAGGTACCCCTTTTTCTTGTACATACTTTATAGCTTCTTCATACTTATCAAAAACTTTATAGGAAGCAGTAGGAACTCCTGCTTTTTCCATTATATTTTTTGCAAAAGCTTTACTTCCTTCTATTTGTGCTTCGAAAGCTTTCGGACCAAAGACTTTTATCCCCCCTTTCTCTAAATAATCTCTAATTCCTTTAACTAAGGGCTCCTCTGGTCCTGGTATTACTAAATCTATTCTTTCTCTAATACAAAAATGTTTAATCGCCTCAAAATCGTTCAAAGATATACCTTGAGGGATTTCAGCTATTTCAGAGATACCACCATTTCCAGGAAGACAATACAATTTAGTCAATAAAGAACTCTGTGAAAGAAGATGACAAAGAGCGTGCTCCCGTCCTCCACCACCTAACACTAAAACCTTCATTTTTTAATAACCTTACGCATCTTATTATCACTGGCAACAAAACCCACAAAAAGTAAGGTTTTAAAAAGATCAGGAATTACAAAAGGGAACACTGTCAAAGTTAATATCTCACTTAATGTTTTTCCCAAACCATGAAATATAGAAATAAACCATACAGTTCCGAAGAAATAGATTATAAAATGAGTTAATAAGCCGATGAAGAAAACATTTCTAAGTTTTGTAAAATACCCTAATTCTTTAGCTTTTCCAACCAAATAAGCCCCTGCTATAAACCCAAATAAATAACCTCCGGTTGGCCCACTAAGCGCTAATAGCCCCCCTTTTAGTCCTGAGAAAAAAGGTACACCTAAAGCTCCTAATAAAAGATATAACATAATACTTAGAGCACCAAGTTTTGACCCTAAATAATAACCTATAATAAGAATTCCAAAGGTCTGTAAAGTTATAGGAACAGGTGTAAAGGGTAAGGGAATCCTAATCTGGGCTAATAAACCTAAAAGCAAGGTAAAAGAAGAAACTAAAAAAATTTTTTCCGCATATACTTTTTTCATTTCCCAAAGATTCTCAAAGATTTTCATACATTCACCCTCCATTTAAATAATTATATGTTATATTATATCATATATCTTTCCCCTTTTCAATACTATTCCAAATTGATGCGCTTTTCCTACTAAAATTTGAAATTTTAATCTCTTGAATTTTTAAATTCTGGTGTTTAATTATCAAAAAATGATGAATTTTATTTAAGGTAGGGAAGATGAGAAGGCATAAAAAAAGTATTTTATTTATACTTTTAACAATTTTTATAATATTCTTTATTTCACAAGCCTTCTCTAAGGATAATAAAGATGAAACCTTTAAAGCCCTAAAACTTTTTTCGCAAGTATTTAGACTAATAGAAGAAAATTATGTAACAGAAGTTAATCCTAAAGATTTAATATTGGGTGCCATTGATGGTATGCTTTCCTCTCTTGATCCCCATTCTTCTCTTATGAAACCTGAGGAATTCAAAGAATTAGAGATTGAAACTAAAGGTTCCTTTACTGGGATTGGAATAGAAATTACTATAAAGGACGATATTTTGACAGTTGTAGCACCTATTGAGGACACTCCAGCCTGGAAAGCTGGGTTAAAACCAGGGGATAAAATTCTAAAGATTGATGATAAATCTACAAAGGGCATGAAAGTTAATGAAGCTGTAAAACTTTTAAGAGGCCCTAAAGGAACATCTGTCAAATTAACAATTTTAAGAAATGACAAAGATATTATAGAGGTCACATTGGTAAGAGATGTTATACCTATAAGAAGTGTAAAAACTAAACTTATAGAACCAGGATATGGATATGTTAGAATTTCTCAATTTCAAGAAAAAACTCATCAAGAACTGGTCCAGGCTTTAAAAGAGCTGGAAAAAGATGAAAACTTAAAGGGATTAATTTTAGATCTTAGAAATAATCCTGGTGGTTTGCTTTCTTCAGCAGTAGAGGTAAGTGATGAATTTTTAGAAAATGGAACCATAGTGTCAATAAAGGGAAGAACTAAGGCTAATCAAATGGAATTTAAAGCAGAGCCTAATCCCAAGGATAGAAAACATAAATATCCCATAGTAATTCTCATTAACCGTGGAACAGCATCTGCTGCAGAGATTGTAACTGGAGCCCTTAAAGATCATAAAAGAGCTCTTGTACTTGGAGAAAAGAGCTTTGGTAAAGGATCGGTTCAAACAGTTATTCCCATAGAAGATAATTATGCAGTAAAACTTACAACAGCCTATT
>JBKBJB010000063.1:0-5500 GCA_046294055.1 Caldimicrobium sp. | reverse complement strand
GAACATTAAAACTTATATACTTTAAATTATGCCTGAAGCTATAAAAATTAGAAACAATTTATTTAATTGGGAAGATATTCCTTATATAATGGGAATTCTTAATATTACACCGGATTCTTTTTCAGATGGTGGAGAAGCTATGACTTTAGAAGGGGCTTTAGAAAAAGCTAAATTACTCATTAAGGCAGGGGCACAGATTATAGATGTGGGGGGAGAATCAACTCGGCCCTTTTCTGATCCCGTATCAGCAGATGAAGAGATAAAAAGAGTAATTCCCGTTATTAAGGCCTTAAGAGAGAAATATTCAGATATTATTATTTCCGTTGATACCTATAAAGCTAAGGTAGCTGAACTTGCTCTAAAAGCTGGGGCTGATATGGTAAATGACATTTCGGGAGGTCAATTTGACCCTAATATTTTAGATGTAGTTAAAGACTACCAATGTCCATACATTTTAATGCACATTAAAGGAACCCCAAAAACTATGCAAATTAATCCTCATTATAATAATGTAGTTGATGAAATAAAACAGTATTTCCGAGAAAGAATAGAAATCTGTTTAAAAAAAGGTATTCATAAAAAAAATATAATTCTTGACCCTGGATTAGGTTTTGGAAAAACTTTTTCCCATAATCTTGAAATTTTAAAACACCTTGAAATCTTTAAAGAGTTTGATTGCCCTCTTTTACTTGGACCATCACGAAAAAGTTTTATTGGTGAAATCATACAAAAACCACCTAAAGATAGAGATGCAGGAACAGCAGGAATGGCCATTTATGCGTATCTTAAAGGTGTCCATATTTTACGAGTTCACAATGTATCTATGATTAATGATGCCCTTAAAATTTTCAAATTTCTGTGGAAGGATTAAAACCTTTGAAAATAGAATTTAATTACCTCACAGATTTTTACAAATCTTTAAGAATATCAGATCTAATAGATATATTAATTGTTGGCTACATTATTTATAGAATTTTACTTTTAATTCATGGGACCCGCGCATTACAAATAACAGCAGGATTAATTTTTTTGGTTTTTCTCTATTTTTTCTCTGAAATCTTTCAACTATTAACCCTTAATTGGATATTACAAACCTTCTTGTCTTCCATTTTATTGTTGATAATCATTATATTCCAAGAAGACATTAAAAAAACTTTAGCACAAATTGGTACTGTTCCCTTTATTAAAATACAAGCTCAATATTCCTATGGGATTGAAGAGGTTGTAAAAGCTGTTGAAAAAATGGCAGAAATAAGAATAGGAGCATTAATTGTTTTTGAAAGAGAAATTAGTTTAAAAGATTATTTAGAAGGAGCGACTCTTTTACATGCTAATATTTCTGAAGAATTACTTTTAAGTATTTTTAATCATAAATCACCTCTTCATGATGGTGCTGTAATTATAAGTGAAGGGAAAATTTTAGCAGCCGGTGCAGTGTTGCCACTTTCTACTAATCCCGATATTGCCAAAGATTTAGGAACAAGACATCGCGCAGCATTAGGAATAACAGAAATCACTGATGCAGTAACTGTAGTAGTTTCTGAAGAACGAGGACAGATTTCTCTTGCTGTTGGAGGGAAAATCACTCGAGATGTCACTGCACCTACCTTACGGAAAATGCTTTCTCAACTTCTCGGTTTTGAAACTAAAGCACCTTGGTGGAAAAGAATTAAGGGAAAATATAAAAATGAAAAGAGAGCATAAATTAAAAATATTAGCATTTTTACTTTCTGCTACTCTTTGGTATTTTATAGTCTGGGGGAAGCCTATCGAAAAAAATGTAGAAATTCCTATTTCTATTAAAGAAAATTTTAAAAATCATTATGTTTGGGAAATAAACCCTTCAACAATTAGTATCAAGCTAATAGCCACTCGTAGTCAATTAAGGAATTTAGAAAAAAATAAAATACAAATTCCTTTAGATTTATCATATTATCCTCCTGGAATACATCAAATCAGAGTTCCTATTGAAAAAATACAATTTCCTGAAGGAATAAAAATTAAAGAGGTTTCTCCAAATTATGTAAGTTTAGTTGTGAGGAAGGTTTCTATTAAAAAAGTTCCAGTAAAACTAAAGTTTTCTGGAAATTTACCTCAAAAATCGCTAAAAGTCCTTATAATTCCTTCTGCTATTACAATAAAAGGATTCTGGGAAGATATTAAAGATATTCAAGTTATTTACACAGAGAAAATAGATTGGGAAACTTTAAGAAATGAAAAGATTCATTTTCTACGGATTATTCCTCCATCACGAGCACTTGAAGTTACTCCTGATAGAGTTAAAATTGAGCTAATTGAAAAATAAAAGGAGCTTATCCATGAGTGAGCTTTTTGGTACTGATGGTATAAGAGGTGAAGCTAATATTTATCCCCTAACTCCTGAAATTGCTTTAAAAGTAGGAAGAGCTGTTGGGTATCTTTTTAAAAACAAGAATTACCACACGCACAAAGTAATAATTGGAAAGGATACAAGGCTTTCCTGTTATCTCTTTGAAAATGCTTTAACAGCAGGTTTATGTTCTGTTGGTGTTAATGTCTATTTAATTGGACCTATCCCTACTCCAGGAGTTGCCTTTTTGACAGAGGATATGCGAGCTGATGCAGGAATTATGATTTCAGCCTCTCATAATCCCTATTATGACAATGGTATCAAAATTTTTGATAACAAAGGTTTTAAATTATCTGAAGACTTGGAATGTGAAATAGAAAAATTGGTTTTTGATTCTTCCTTTGAGAATATCCGTGCTCAAAAGGAAAAGATAGGAAAAGTTTATAGAATTAAAGATGCTATAGGAAGATATGCTGTGCACCTAAAATCAGTGGTACCATCAGAAATAACCTTTGAAGGGCTAAAAGTAGGGATAGATTGTGCAAATGGTGCATGTTATCTCATAGCACCACTAATTTTTGAAGAATTAGGAGCTACAGTGGAAAGCCTAGCTTGTGAACCCAATGGAATTAATATTAATGAAAATTGTGGTGCTCTTTATCCAGAAAATATAAGAAATCTTTTACTTCAAGAAAAGCTTGATATAGCTTTTGCTTTAGATGGGGATGGTGATAGAATAGCAGTAATTGATGATAAAGGAAATTTATGGGATGGAGACGATCTTCTTGCTTTTTTTGCCAATTATTTTAAAGAAAAGGATCAATTAAAGAACCCAATCGTTATCGGAACCTTAATGACTAATCAGGGTTTAGAAGAATTTTTAAAACATAAAGAAATAACTCTTTATAGAACAGCAGTGGGAGATAAATATGTTGTCTCTGCTATGAGACGATTTAACGCCCTTTTAGGTGGAGAAACTTCAGGCCATATTATATTCTTAGATAAATCCTCTACAGGAGATGGAATCCTTTGTGCCTTAAGACTTTTATCTATAATTAAAGAAAAAGAGAAGGCTCTTTCGGAATTTTATCCACCTTTTGAAAAATATCCTCAAATCCTTATTAATGCGAAAATCAAAGAAAAAAAACCTTTAGAGGAAATTGAAGGTTTAGAAAATAAAATAAAAATAGCAGAAGAAAAACTAAAAGGTCAAGGAAGAATACTTATTAGACCTTCGGGTACCGAACTTAAGTATAGAGTAATGGTTGAAGCTAAAAATAGAGATTTAGCTGAAGAAATAGCAGAGGATTTAGCAGAATATATTCAAAGAAAACTATCGTGAGAAAAATAATCTCCGTAATTATTCTTTTACTTTGGTTTTTTTCTATCTTCTCATTTATTTACTTCTACCCTCAAGGGTCTACTTTTATGAAATCGAGAGCTTCAGTTCTTTGTTTATCATGTATGGGCTTAGAAGAAAATGAAAATTTTGAAAATTAGAAGAACACTTCAGATTGCTTCTACCTTCCTTCACAACAGTTATTATGGTTTTATCTTTACAGGAAACATATACACGGGCGTACTGAAAAGATTTTGTGGACCAGGATTAAATTGTTATTCCTGTCCCGCAGCTATATTTTCTTGCCCCCTTGGGTCATTGCAACAAATAATGATATCTCTTAAAACTTTACCCTGGAATATACTTGCTCAAGCTTTTTTCTATACATTAGGAAATATTTTTATATTAAGTTTAATTTTAGGAAGAATAATTTGCGGATGGCTTTGTCCATTTGGATTTTTACAAGATCTACTCTATAAAATACCCTTTCTTAAAAAAAAAATTACCCTACCCTTTAATTGGCAAAAATATTTTAAATATTTCTTCCTTCTTTTCTTAGTTTTTCTCTTTCCAGTTGTATTTACTAAAGAAATTGGATATGGAATTTTATGGTTTTGTAAATATATTTGTCCTGCAGGAACTTTTGAAGCCGGCTATTTAAATCTTCTAATAAACCCAACCCTCATAGAAAAGATTGGGTTTATCTTTTTCTTGAAAAGCTTTTTCTTTTTATTTATATTTATACTATGCCTCGTGGAGCTACGATTTTTTTGTAAAAATCTTTGTCCTTTAAGTGTCATCTATGGATTATTTAATAAGATCGGACTTTTTCGCTTACATTGGAAAGAGAGTTCTTGCAATATATGTGGACTTTGCGAGAAAATATGTCCTATGGATCTTTCTATTCCAAAAGATTTAAATTCTCTTGAATGTATTAGATGTTTAGGTTGCTTAAGTATTTGCCCAACTAAAGCTATAACTTTAGAAATGTCCATAAACTTTTTACCAGAGAAATATTCAATTCCAATCTCTGTTGAAAATTTAAAACATGAAAAAAGAAATAAGAGAGCTTAAAATGAGCCATGAAATAGTGTTACTTATTGCTACAAAAAATCAGGGAAAAATTAAAGAGATTTCCGAAGCTTTAAGTGATTTAGACTGCACAATTAAGTCTCTTAATGATTTTCCTGACATAGAACCTCCAGAAGAAACAGGATCAACCTTTTTTCAAAATGCCCTTTTAAAAACCAAATATTATGCGGAAAAAACAGGATTGTTAAGTTTAGCAGACGATTCAGGATTGATGGTTGATGCTTTAGGTGGTCAACCTGGAATTTATTCTTCAAGATTTGCAGGTAAAAAAGCAACAGATGAAGATAATATTAAGAAACTTTTAGAACTAATGAAAGGCATACCAGATGAAAAGAGAACAGCACGTTTTGTTTGTGTTATAGTGTGCTATCATCCTTCAGGTCACTACATTTACTCCGAAGGTATATGGGAAGGAAAAATTGCCTTTTCACCAAGAGGAAATTTAGGTTTTGGGTATGATCCTATTTTTTTAGTTAAAGAATTTAATTTTGAAAAAACTGCAGCAGAATTACCTTTAGAAGTAAAGAATAAATTAAGTCACAGAGGTAAAGCCTTAAGAGATTTAAAAAATAAACTTTTAGAATTCATAAAAAATTTTTACAATACTTCACAAAAATGAAGGAAATACCTCTTTTTAAATTTTATCAAATTAAAGCCTTTTTCTCTTCAAAAATTTTAAAACAAAAAATTCCTCTCTTATTTTCTAATACCTTTTTTCCAAAGCAAATTCATTCAGACAA
>JBKBJB010000062.1:0-5510 GCA_046294055.1 Caldimicrobium sp. | reverse complement strand
AGTAGTTTGAGAAGAATGGCACAAATCAAAAGATTGAGAAAAGATTTAAACATTTATCCTCTTAGAGGAAATGTAGACACGCGGTTAAGGAAATATCAAGAAGGCCTATATGACGGAATAATTTTAGCAGAGGCTGGTCTTAAAAGACTTGGATTGTTAGTTAACTTCAAACGATTCTCTCTGAACGAAATAATTCCAGCAGTAGGGCAGGGAGTTTTAGGCATTGAAATAAGAAAAGATGAGAAAAAGGTAAAAAATATTTTGCAAGTTCTTCATTCAGAAAAAACAGCTTATGCCATAAAGGCCGAAAGAAGTTTTCTGAAAACTGTAGAAGGAGGCTGTCAAGTGCCTTTAGGAGCCTTAGCTTATCTTGTGAATGGAAAATTAATTATTACTGGTTTTATTTCTGACCTTGAAGGTGATCGTTTTTACAAAGATACTTTAGAAGGTATACCAGAGGAGGCAGAAAAATTGGGAGAAGCTTTGGGAAAAAAATTACTTACCAAAGGTGGGGATCAAATATTAAAAGAACTTTATAAAGGGTGAAAGATGACAAAGCTGGGGAAAGTTTACTTAGTAGGAGCTGGACCAGGAGACCCAGGACTATTTACGCTTAGAGGAAAAGAATTACTGGAAAAAGCGGATACAGTTGTTTATGATTATCTTGCCAATCCTAAATTACTTGAATTTTGTTCAAAAAACTGTGAACTTATCTATGTTGGGAAAAAGGGAGGTTCCCACACACTTTCTCAAGAAGAAATTAATAAATTGTTAGTGACCAAAGCTAAAGAAGGAAAAAAAGTAGTAAGATTAAAAGGAGGAGACCCTTTTTTATTTGGTAGAGGAGGTGAAGAAATAGAAGTTTTAATAAAGGAAGGAATCCCTTTTGAGGTTGTGCCAGGAATAACCTCAGCTATCGCAGTACCTGCTTATGCAGGAATCCCTGTAACGCATAGAAATTATACTTCCACTTTGGCTATAATCACCGGGCATGAGGCAGAAGATAAAGAGGAAAGTAGAATTAATTTTTCAGCTTTAGCTAAAATTGGCACTTTAGTCTTTCTAATGGGGGTGAAAAACTTACCTTATATCGTAGAAAATTTAATCAAAGCTGGAAAAAATTCTCAAACTCCTTGTGCTGTTATACAATGGGGAACAACACCTAAACAAAGAACAGTTATGGGAACTCTTGGGAACATTGTGGAAGGAGTGAAAAAAGCTGGACTTACAGCACCAGCTATCATTATAGTGGGCGATGTTGTTAAATTGAGAAGGGACTTTAATTGGTATGAAAAAAAACCTTTATTTGGAAAAAAAATACTTGTTACCCGAACAAGGGAACAAGCCGGGAAATTATCTAAAGCTTTGTTTGAACTGGGAGCAGAGGTAATAGAAATTCCTACCATTGAAATCAGACCAATTTTTACTGAAAAAACTCAAGAATTTATCAAAAATATAACTTCCTATGATTTTTTAATTTTTACTTCAGAAAATGGTATAAAATACTTTTTTGATACCTTATTTAAATTAGGTTTAGATTTAAGGGTATTAGGAAATAAGAAAATTGCGGTTATAGGTCCTGCTACAGAGAATGCTCTTTTAAATAAAGGACTCTTAGCAGATTTAAAGCCTTCTCAAAATTTTACTCAGGAAGGGTTAATTGAAGTTTTTCAAAATATGAAGTTAAGTAAAAAAAAGATTTTAATTGTTAGAGCAAAAAAAGCAAGAGAAAATCTACCTCAAGCTTTACAATCTATGGGCGCAAAAGTTGATGTTCTTCCCATTTATGAAACAATTAAACCTACGGAATCTTTAGAGAAGCTAAAAGAAGTAATCTCTTTATTAGATATAGTAACCTTTACTAGTTCTTCTACTGTAGAAAACTTTATAGAACTTTTAAAAGAAGGGAATCTAAAGTTATCAGATAGGACTATTTGTGCCTCCATTGGTCCTATAACTTCTGAAACTTTAAAAAAATATGGTCTTGAACCTAAAATTGAAGCTAAAGAATATACTATACCTGGCTTAGTACAAGCAATTATTGATTTTTATTCAAGTAGAGAGGGAAAGAAATGAAAGAGGAAATTAGAAAATCTTTAGAATTGATTAAAAGAGGGATAGTAGACCTAATTGAAGAGGAGGAGCTTATAAGGAAACTGGAAAGATCTTATAAAAAAGGTATACCCTTAAGAGTAAAAGCTGGTTTTGATCCTACAGCACCAGACCTTCATCTTGGGCACACGGTACTTTTAAGAAAACTAAAACATTTTCAAGATTTAGGGCATGAGGTTTATTTTTTAATTGGGGATTTCACCGCCCTTATTGGTGACCCAACAGGTCGCTCTGAAACAAGGCCTGCCCTATCAAAAGAGCAAGTTTTAAAAAATGCCGAAACTTATAAAGATCAGGTTTTTAAAATACTTTCCCCTGAAAAAACCAAAATAGTTTTCAACAGTGAATGGTTTTCTAAAATGACAGCAGAAGATATTATTAGACTTTGTGCAAAATATACTTTAGCTCGGATTTTAGAAAGAGAAGATTTTAAAAAACGTTATGAGAAAGGAATTCCTATCTCACTACATGAACTTATATATCCTCTCTTTCAAGCTTATGATTCTGTTCAACTTAAAGCAGATGTAGAATTAGGCGGAACGGATCAACTTTTTAATCTTTTAATAGGAAGAGAAATTCAAAGAGAGTATAACCAAGAACCTCAAGTAATAATTACTTTACCTTTGCTTGAAGGTTTAGATGGACAACAAAAAATGAGTAAAAGTTTAGGAAATTATGTAGGTATCATGGAAGAACCTTTTGAGATGTTTGGGAAATTAATGTCAATTCCAGATCATTTAATGTGGAAATACTTTGAATTGTTAACCAATGTATCTTTTGAAGAAATAATTGATATGAAGGAAGGAGTAAAAAAGGGAACACTTCACCCTAAGGAAATTAAGAAAAAGCTTGCAAGAATTATTGTTTCTCAATATCATTCAGAAAAGGCAGCCCTTGAAGCAGAAGCAAAGTTTGAAAAAATTTTTAGTAAAAGAGAACTTCCAGAAGATGTGGAAACTTATGAAATTTATGCAGGAAAGATTTATCTTCCCAAATTATTAAAGGAATTGGGATTAACAAAATCTACCTCCGAAGCTAAGAGACTTATAGCCCAAAGAGCTATAGATATTAATAAAGAAACCATAACTTCAGAAGAGTTAGAATTATTAAGTGGAGAATATATTATAAAGATTGGCAAGAAAAGATTTGTTAAGTTTATTGTGAAATAATGCCTATATTTTCGCCTCTTCAACTCATAAAATTAATAGATTTAGCCCAAAAAAATCGAATTGCTCCTATTTATTTATTTATCGGCCCTTATGAAATAACATTGGAAAAAGTCAAAGAAATAAATAAAGTACTTGCAGAAAAAGGATGCATAAGTGAACTTTATGACTTAAGGGATAAAGAGGAAAAGAAAAATTTTTTAAACAAAAAGGGGGTTCAAAAAGGTCTTTTTGGTATTCGCACAGTTTACATAATAATTGCTGGTGAAGAATTACCTCCCGAAAAAGAAGAGGAAATTGTAAAATCTTTAAAATATGAAAATAAACTATTTACATGGTTTTTGCTTTACGAAGAAATAGAGGAAAAAAATCCAATTTATCAATTAGCAAATGCTGAAGGAGCTATTATACCTTTTAACATCAAAAAAAAGTGGGACCTCTTCGAAACAGAATTTTTGTTTGCTCTAAAAGAATATCAAATTACTGCTGATAAAAAAACAGCCAACCTATTTCTAAGTTTAGTGGGAGAAGACTATTTAAACTTTAAAAATGAATTGGAAAAATTGATTTTTTATTGTTTTGATAAAAAAACTATTACAGAAGAAGATATAAAAGAGATCACTCTTCCTTCCGAAGATAAAGCCTTGTATTTTTTAGGAGAAGCTCTTTTTCAATGGAGTCCTCAAAAAACCTTAAGTTTCATTATTCATCAATTAGATACTAAAAGAGAGCCTGGTGAAATATTAGGATTTTTATATAGTTATTTTAAAAAATTACTTTTTTTTGCTGAAATATTAAAAAGCAATCCAGAATTGAGGACAGAAAGAAGTTATACCCTTTTTGCTAAAAAATGGCAAGAACTTAAAGAAAATCCCTTAAAAGAAATACCGAAAAACTTAACAGAGACTCACCCCTATGCGCTTTTTTTAATGAAAAACTATTTAGAAAAAATTCCATCACTTGAAAAATTATTTGATTATCTCTATAAAGCAGAATGGGAATTAAAAAAAGAATTTAAACACCCCATTAAAGTGTTTACTAATTTTATTTTCAATACATGGCTATACTTACAGGTTCAAAAACCTTCAAGTCCTTCTTTAATGTAGGGACATTGAGATGCATCAACTTCGGCTATAGATAGCTTTATAGCAAAAGCTAAACAGCTTATTTCTCCACATTCTTTACAATTACTCTTGGGAAGATGTTTATATATTTCCAATGCTGAAGGTCTTTTTATTGGATTAAAATCTGGAGAAAGCTTGTCTTTTTCCTGAAAGAGCTCTTGAAAAAATTCCAAGAGATATCTTAAAACTTTCTTTGCTTCCTCTCTATCCTCAACGATGGCCCATCTAATTTCTTTCTCTTCTAAAAAGACTTTATAAGTTTTCTCTTGATAGAAGATATTAAAAACTACATATTTTTCTGGTTCATATAAGAGGACCTTTGCTTTATACTTTATATAAGGTGCAAGTTCCATTAATGGATTGGTTAATGGTAGTCGAGCTTTATAACATCCTTTAGTAGGATAACAATAGGCTTGCTCTAAGATAAGACTATTTTCAAGGTCCTCAATCTTCAAAAATTCTAAAAAGTTCCTCACCATAGTCATAAATAAAAGTTACTTTTTTTCTTAAATCATCAAAACTTTTAGAGCTTATATAAAGAGTTATTTCCTTATTTTCAAGATAGGGTGAAAAATTTATCTTTATATCCTTCTCTAAGAAATTTTGTTTAATCTTAACAATCCTCTCTTTTTTACGATAATAATTGGGAAATCTAATCTTTTCAATTGCCTCAAAAAATTTTTTTCTGCGAAGATTTATCTCTTCCTCTTCCAAAATTCTTTTTAATTCAGGTGTTAGAAGACTTGAAAAATTCTCCCTCTTTTTTAAATCGAGAAGAGTCTCTAAAATTTCTCTTTGTTCACTAAAAGTTGGTTTAATTTTGTAAAAAACCTCCAAAAATTCCTCTCGTTCATGAGAAAATAGCTCACTTAAAGGTTCAATAATTTTGGGATTTAACTCATTTTTAACTAAAAGATCATAATATTCTTTTTCTAACTTTAGAATTTTTTTTAAAAAATGATACCACTTAAGATGAGGAGAAAATCCAAGTTTTGGAAGAATTTTAATAATCCTTTCTTCAGAAAAAAGTTGCTCTGCTTTCTTTATAAAAAGTGCTTTTTCTACAAGATTTAGTCCTCTCCAAAGATTTGCTTCTAAAGCTATAAGT
>JBKBJB010000061.1:0-5513 GCA_046294055.1 Caldimicrobium sp. | reverse complement strand
ATTTATAAAGATTTTACAATAGCTTTAGCGGTAGAAGATAATACTTCCTCTGGGAAGCTTTATGTGGTTGGGATTGGTCCTGGCAATTTAGAACATTTAACTATCAAAGCTTTAAGGGTTCTTACCTCAGTGGAAGCCATAGTGGGGTATAAGAATTATTTACGTCATATTGAATATTTACTTTCAGGAAAAGAGGTCTATGCTTTTTCTATGACAGAAGAACTTAAGAGAGTGAAAAAAGCTGTAGAATTAGCGTTAATGGGAAAAGACACAGCCCTTGTAAGCGGAGGTGATCCAGGAATTTATGGAATGTCTGGTTTATTATTGGAATACCTCCATACTCATGGGATAATACTTGATGTAGAAATAATTCCTGGTATATCAGCCTTAAATATAGGAAATGCTTTGCTGGGAGCTCCTTTAGCAAATGATTTTGCTGTAATTAGTCTTTCTGACAAACTTGTGCCTTGGGAAAAGATAGAAGAGCGTTTAACCTTTTTAGCTAAAGGTGAGCTACCCATAGTGATATACAATCCTAAAAGTAAAACACGAGAAAAGCAATTTGAGAGAGCCTTAAATATACTAAGACAATATAGAGCTCCTCATACCTTAGTAGGGATCGTTAATGCTGCCTCAAGAGAAAATGAACGTATAGTGATAACAACTTTAGAGTCTTTAGAGAAAGAGGAAGTGAATATGCAAAGTTTACTAATTGTAGGGTCGGATGCAGTAAAAAAATTGGGATCTTATCTAATTGCGGAAAGGGGCTATGAAAGAAAATATTTTAAAGAACTCAAAAGTGGCCCTTTTAATCAGTGATTCTCATCTTTGGGGAATTTGGTTTTACAAAGCTTTAAAAGAAGCAAATCTCTCATTTGATCCAATTTTAGCGAATCAAATAGATAATAATTTTCCTCATAAATATTGCGGTCTTTTCGTTCCTGGAGGTTGGTCAAAAAATAAATTAGATGCTTTAAATAATGAGCAACACGGTATTATTAAAAGTTTTATAAAAAATGGAGGACTTTATTTTGGTATTTGTGGTGGTGCAAGCTTAGCTGGGGTTGAAGGGCTTTCTCTCATTACTGTTAGAAGAAAAAAAGAAAGAATACCCAGTTATAGCGGCCCCTCTATAGTTAACTTCAACTGCAAAGTCCTTTTTAATAATATAAAAAAACCAATTTTTTATCTTTGGTTTCCTCCTGAATGGGAAATAAAGGAAAAAAAAATAAAAATATTAGCCACCTTTTCTCAACCCTTACTCAGTGCTTATACTTCAGATCTTTGTTTAGGAGATCATTATAAATATTTAAATCATTATGAAAAACTCTATGGCATACCACTTAATCCTAACAAAATGAAAGATAAAGTGCTTTTTATAGAGGGTAACTATGGAAAGGGAAAAGTCTTTTTATCATTAATTCACTTCGACACACCATCTTGTCCCAATAGTAAAATTTTTTGGAAAAACTTTATAACTTACTACAATCTTCCCATCTCTTCTAAAGTTAAAAATTCTCTCTTAACATCATCACCAGCGTCCTCTGCCCTTACAAAAAACCTTTTAAGAAGAGTTCAGAATTTGTACAAAATGGTACAAAATCTTTTACATTTTGGAGTAAGAAACTTTCTCTTTCACAAAAGATATTCCTTTTTTTATCAATGGAAAAGAGGCATAAGAGGCTTAGAACTTCTTAATTTATATTATATGTTCAAGGAAATTATATTTAATCTTAACACCAATCCATATCCTTTAGAGACTTTAGATAAAATTATGATTGTCATTGAGAAATTAGAGGAGCGCCTACCTATTGTTTTAGAAGGGTTAAAAAAAGATATGTATGGTTATTTAAGTAAAGAAAAACTTCTGGAAGAAAATGAAGAAAGGAAAATTTTTGGCGCTCATGTTAAGAGTTATGGAGGAATTTATAGGGAAATTATAAATGATTTGGAGAAAGTTTTAGTTTATCTTTGGCAATCAATGTAAAGCATGATAGTCTTTGTGTTAGGTGGCGCAAAAAGCGGAAAAACTAAATGGGCTCTTAATTATGCACAAAGTCTTAAAGATATAAAAAAATATTATTACATCGCCACAGCTTTGCCCATGGATAATGAAATGAAAGAAAAGATTATTAGACATAAAGAAGAAAGGGGGGAGCCTTGGCAAACCATTGAAGAACCGCTATATTTAGCACAAAAAATTCGGGATATTAAAGAAACTTCTTCTGTTATTTTAATTGATTGTCTAACCCTTTGGTGTTCTAACCTATTATATTATTCCAAAAATGTAAAAAATTTCTTAGATGAGCTGTTAATAGAAATAGAAAATTTTAAAGAAGATGAACGAAGTTATTTGATATTTGTTTCAAATGAAGTGGGTATGGGTATAGTACCTGATAATCGCTTAGGTAGAGAGTTTAGAGAACTCTTAGGATGGATAAATCAAGAAATTGCTAAAAGCTCAGACGAAGTATATTTCATATTGGCAGGCTTGGCTCTTAAATTAAAAGGGTAAAAGTACATTGAAATTAGTTAAAGCAAACTTCGTGGAAAGAATAAACCGTTTTGTTATAAAAGCTAAAATTAATTGTGAAGAGGTTTTAGCTTATCTTCCTAATCCGGGAAGACTTTGGGAGCTTTTACTGCCAGGTAGAGAATTACTTTTAAAAGCTACTTTTAACAAGATTTATAAATACACGGTAATAGCATGTATCAAAGATAAAGTACCAATCCTTCTCCATACTCATTTAACTAATGAATATATAAAAAAGTTTCTTATTGAAGAAAAGATCCCTTTTTTAACCGATTATTCCTTTACATCTAAGGAGCCAAAAGTTGGAAAAAATCGGTTTGATTTTTTGCTAACCAATAAAAAAACAAAAAAAGAACTTTTTCTTGAGGTTAAAACTTGTACACTTTTTGGAAGTAAATTAGCCATGTTTCCAGATGCTGAAACAAAAAGAGGTAAGAGACAGCTTTATGAACTTGCTCAATTAATTTCTCAAGGGAAAGAAGCTGGGTGTTTATTTGTTGTAATGAACCCACAAGTTGAATATTTTCTTCCTGCCTATCATATAGATGGAGCCTTCACACAAGCCTTTTTAGAAACCTATTCATTAGTAAAATATTGGGCAATTGCTATCTCTTTTACCGAAGATTTCACAGAGGTCACTGCCATTAAACCTTTAAAAATCCCCCTGGAAATCTTAAAAAGTGAATTTAAAAATTCTGGAACTTATCTTTTAATTTTAAAAGTGAAAAATAATGATGAGATTCTTGTGGAACAATTAGGTAAAATCTATTTAAAAAAAGGATATTATGTATATATAGGATCTGCTAAAAATAATTTATTTCAAAGAATTAATCACTATTTAAGATACCCAAAGAAAAAATTTTGGCATATTGATTATCTCCTTGATGTAGCCAGAATTTACAAAACTATACCTATTCTCGGTAGTCAAAGTTGGACATGCGAAATCGCAAACAAATTAATCTATTTCGCCGAGGATTATATAAAAAAATTTGGAGTCTCAGATTGCTACTGCAAAAGTCATTTATTTTATTTTTCTTCAAACCCAATAAAAAATTCAAATTTTGTAAATGTCATAAATTACTATAGATTAGAAAAACCCTTAGAAAATTTATCCGTATTTTTATAATTTTTTTCAAATAATTTATCTTAATGTTACACCTCTATTTACTATTACATAGCTAATTATATTTTTTTCACAAATTGTGGAAAATTTTTATACCAAAGATATAAATTATTAAATAATAGAAATTTTTTTAATGGAGTGGAGGGTATGGAAAAAGATAAAGTTATTATTAATCGAGTTAGAGTTTTTTATTTTTTGACTGGAATTTTGAAGCATCAAGAAGAGGACCCAAGATGTGCTGTTTGTAAAAGTCGCAAAAAGGTTGCAGAAGAGGTGAGGGAAGAATTTGAGAGATTCAAACAAGAAGTATCTTGGATGGAAATTCCAGTACTTTTTATTAAAAGTAAAGTTGAAAAAATACAGAGTTTAATTGACTCTTTAAAATTACCAGCAGAGCCTATACCACAGAGAAAAGTTGGTGCCTGTCACTTTCCTAAAGAAAAGTGTTTAATAAAAGAAGCCTATGAGATTTTTGAAGAGGTTGTTGAAGAAAAAAAAGATTAACATATACTTAATTAGTGTATCTTCCTTTAGATAAATTTGGAAAAGTTAAAAAAGTCTTAATTATATTTCCTTTTCCAGAATGGTACTATTTTAAAAATGTTTTATCCCCAAAAAGGCTTTATAATTGGTTAAATATTAATTTTGCTTTACTGAAAGACGAGGTTTACCTAGTTGGACCTCTTTTTTCAGCCCCTCAAGTGGCTTTATTGATAGAATATTTAATTTCTAAGGGATTAAAAAGTCTTTTAGCTATTGGATGGGCTGGAAAATCTCCTTTTTGTAATCTTGAGCTTGGAGACCTTTTACTTCCTTATAAAGCTATAAGCCTTGAAGGGACAAGTAAATTTTATTTTAAACGAAAAAGAATTTTTAAGATAAATCCTACTTTGTTAAAAAAATTAACTTATTACCTTCAAAAAAATTCTATATCTTTTAAAAAGGGCATAATACTTACTGTAGATGCACCTATTATTGTGGAAAAAAATCTAAAAGAATTTAGTTATTATTTTAAAAAAGCATCTGCTATGGATATGGAAAGCTCTGCTCTTTTTGCCCTAAGTGAATATTATAAAATCAAAGCTGGAGCCTTACATTTTATAACGGATAAAATAGGAAACAGCTATAGATCAAGACCTGAGGAAAAACTTAGAGAACTAAGAAAAGCTTTAATTTCTTTTTTAAAGGAGTATATTGAGAGTGATGAGTTTTAACAAAAATTATAAAAAATTAAGAATTAATCCTTTTGAATATTTTGGACTAACCCCCCAACTTATAAAAGAACTTGATGACGGAACAATTTTTAAAATCGTAAAAAGTATTTATAGAACTTTACAGATGAATTATCACCCTGACAGGGGAGGCGATCCTAAAAAAGCTTTAGAATTAAATTTAGTTTTTGATTTAATAAATCTTGAGAAGAATCCTCAAACTTTTAAGCATTACAAAAATGCTTATATACAAAGACTTTCAAGAAAAAACTTAAAAAAAGAATTAGAGGAACTTCAAACTAATTTATTAAAATTGACATACATAAATGAACTTTTAAAAGAACGATTTTGGTATTATATAGAAAAAGGGGGTGAGCAATTACACACCATCTTAAATCAAGGCTTGGCTTTAAAAATAAAACTTTTAGATGTGGTGTCACAGATAAACTTTGGAAATTTTGTAACTTTCAAGAATAAAAAAAGATTTTTTAAAGAGATTATTTTAGGACCTAATTATTTACTAAAAAAAACTGGAGATACGAAGAAATATCAAGTTTTTAAAAAATTTAAAATTATTGGTGGAGTAAAGCGCGGCCATATTACACCATGGTATCTATTAGAGCGAAACCTGAATGAGGAAAAATTT
>JBKBJB010000060.1:0-5743 GCA_046294055.1 Caldimicrobium sp. | reverse complement strand
ACTACCCTTTCAGCCCCCATTGGTTCCTATCTTGCCCAATTTATTAATCAAATTTATGTCTGGTATGTGTATTTTCTATCTGTTATCTATTTGGCTTATAGGCTTTTTAAACCTGTGAAAGAAAGAAGAGGGAAAGAAAATTTTAAATTGGCCTTAATTTTGGCTATACCGATTTCTATATTAAGTGGCTTTTTAGGAGTAGGTCCAGGTTTTTTACTTATGCCTACACTTATTCTTGTGGGTTTTGAGGTAAAGCTTGCAGCTGGTATTAATGCTTTTGCAGTGTGTCCACCTTCTTTTTCTGCCTTAATCCCCCATCTTCCCACTGCCCATTGGGATGCCTCTTTAACCATACCTCTTCTATTAGTAGGAGCACTTGGTTCCTTTCTTGGGGCAAGAATTACAAGCCTCTATGTCCCAAGCCATAGGATCAGAAAACTTTTTGGAATTCTAATAGTAATTACTACATTATATAAAATAATAACTTTAATTAGGTGAAGTATAAAAAAATTAATAACTTTGTGCTTTAGTTTTTGTAAAATTTCTTTATTCTTGGGTAGAAGCTTAAAACTATTTTGTTCTTAAGTTCTGGAGGTTGTTTTAAGAGCACATAGGGAAACTATTTGCAAAAACTTTGAGGAAGATAATTTTTAGCAGATGCAGGGTCTTGCTAAAATTTTAAAATAGATTATAATACAGGTTTAAAAGGAGGGGCTGTAGCTCAGCACGGTCAGAGCGCCTGCCTGTCACGCAGGAGGCCGCGGGTTCAAGTCCCGTCAGCCCCGCCACTTTTTCTATGCAGAATCTAACTTTTGCCTTAAAAAAATTTTTCCTTTATCTCTTTTACCCATCTACTTTAATTTTTCTCTTTTTATTATTAGTTACTATTTATGTTGTTTTGGGGAAAAGAAGAGGAAGAAGACGCTTCCTTTTATTTATAGCTGTTTTCTTTTATTATCTCTCTACCACCCCTTTATTCCCGTATATATTATTAAAAAATTTAGAAAAAGGTCAAAAGATACCAACTAAAGAGGAAATAAGTAAAGTAGACACTTTAGTTGTTTTAACAGGAAGGGTTTATGGAGACCCAAATTTAACTTTACAGGAACGCTTCAGTAGAGAAACCCTTGTTCGTTTTTTAGTTGCAATAAATTTAAAAAAGGCTTTTCCGGAGAAGCGTGTGATAATTGTTGGAGGTTCTCTTGAGGGTCAAGGTGCTACATACCTAAAAGAATTAGCGGGAAGTTGGGGTATTGAAGCTGAAGCCCTTGATACTCCTCTTGATACCCTTACCAGTGCAAGGGAGCTAAAAAAAATAATACCTCAAAATAAGCCTTTTTATCTTTTAACATCTGCTTATCATCTTCCTCGAGCGCTTTTTATATTAAAAAATGAGGGCTTAAATCCTTTACCCTACCCCACAAACTTTAATCACCCCCTTTGTAAACCTTCTAAAATTTATCTTTACTTTTTTCCTCAGGACCTATATTTAAATTTTACTAATCTTGCAGTCCAAGAATATCTCGGATTTGCATACTACAAAGTAAAATATTTTTTCAAAAATTTAGTTAAAAAATAGAAGAGAGGAAAAGATGTATGAGCTTCTTCAGAGAATAAAAAGGGAGCATTTAGAGGTAATAGAGAAATTTTTAGAGAGTGAGGGGGAGAAGATACTGCGGGTAGTAGACATATGTAGTGAAGTTATCACAAAGAGGGGGAAGCTATTAATTTTTGGAAACGGAGGTTCTGCAGCTGATGCGCAACATTTAGCAGGAGAATTAATTAATCGTTTTAAAAAAGAGAGGGCTCCCATTCCTGCTATAGCGCTGACTACGGATACTTCCGTTTTAACAGCGATTGCTAACGACTATGATTTTTCTTTAGTTTTTGTAAAACAAATTCAAGCCTTGGGAAATAAAGGAGATGTAGCTTTAGCCATAAGCACAAGTGGTAGTTCTGCGAATGTGATTGAAGCTCTTAAGGTAGCCAAGGAAATGGGCTTGTATACTGTAGGTTTAAGTGGTGGATCTGGTGGAGAGATGAAGCCTTATTGTGATATATTAATCATAGTGCCTTCTACTAATACTCCTAGAATTCAAGAAGGTCACCTGTTATTCTTGCATATTTTCTCAGAGCTTTTGGAAGAAAAACTTTTTGGCTAAGTTATGTTACTTGCTATTGAAACTTCCTGTGATGAAACAGGAGTGGCTCTATTTTCTGAGGAGGGGAAGCTTATTAAGGATGTCTTGTATTCACAGGTGGCTCTTCATAGTCCCTTTGGTGGTGTCGTACCTGAGCTGGCAAGTAGGAAGCAATTAGAAGTGCTTTATCCTTTAATAAAAAGTCTTTTAGAGGAAAGGAAGGTTTCTTTAAAAGAGTTAAAGGCAATTGCCGTTACCTATGGCCCTGGGCTTATTGGCTCGCTACTTGTGGGTGTAACCTTTGCTAAGACCTTAGCTTTAGCTTTAAAGATTCCTCTAATAGCAGTAGATCATATTTTTGCCCATCTCTTTTCTATCTTTTTGGAAAGAGAAATTTCCTTTCCTTTTATAGGTCTTATTGTTTCAGGAGGTCATACTGCTCTATTTTTAGTAAAAGATTTTGAAAATTGCGAACTTCTTGGGCACACAAGGGATGATGCCGCAGGGGAAGTTTTTGATAAAGTTGCTAAACTTCTTGGGTTGCCCTATCCTGGAGGACCTATTATAAGTGCCTTGGCAGAGTTGGGTGACCCGGATCGCTATGATTTACCAAGACCTATGCTTGAGGAAGACACTTTTGATTTCAGTTTTTCAGGGCTAAAGACTGCTGTATATATGCTCTTAAAAAAGGAAAAAAACTTTGTTAAAGAAGATGTGTGTGCAAGTTTTCAAAAGGCTATTTGTGAAGTATTAGTTAATAAAACTTTAAAAGCTGCAAGAGTTTTAAATGTGCCAAATGTAGTCGTTGCAGGGGGTGTTTCTGCTAATGACTTTCTTAGAAAATTGTTTTTAAGTAAAAAGGAAAAAGAAGAAATATATTTTCCTTCCAAAAAATTTTGTACAGATAATGCAGCTATGGTAGGTTTTTTGGGTTGGATTAAATGGAAAAAAGGAGAATTTGCGGATTTAAGGCAAGAGCCCTATGCTCGAGCTTTTTTTAAAAAGGCTAAAAATCTTCCTCGGACTTAAGTCCCAAATCTTTCAATTTTTTTTGTAAATAGGTTCTTTCTAAACCTATTTCTTTAGCAGTTTTTGAGATATTTCCTTTGTAAAGGTCCAATTTCCTTTTGAGAAATTCTTTTTCAAAGAGCATTTTAGCTTTTTTAAAGTCCTTTTCTTCAAACCAAGGTTGAGGTTCTTGATGGTTAAGTTTGCCTTTACCAAGGGAATAAAGAAATTCCTTTGGTAGGTCGCTAAGCTTAATTTCTTCTTTGGCAGTAAGAATAACTAATCTTTCTAAAAAGTTTTTAAGCTCCCTTACATTGCCTGGCCAAGAATATTCCATTAACACCTCTAAGACTTCCGGAGAAAGTATTACTTTTTTTAGGTTCATTTTCAGAGCGATCTCTTTAAGAAAATAATCACAAAGCAATGGAATATCTTCTTTTCTCTCACGAAGAGGGGGTATATGGATTGGAAAAACATTTAAGCGATAATAAAGATCTTCTCTGAAGTTGCCTTTAGTGATTTCTTCCCTAAGATTTTTATTGGTTGCTGTAATTATTCTTACATCAACCTCTATAGGTTTTGTTGCCCCTAATTTTTCTACTTTTTTTTCCTGGAGAACTCTAAGGACTTTAGCTTGGGCTGAGAGGTTCATATCCCCAATTTCATCTAAAAATAGAGTGCCTCCATCAGCTTGTTCAAATTTTCCTTTTTTAGAGGTTTTGGCATCAGTAAAGGCGCCTTTTTCATAACCAAAAAGTTCGGCTTCGATAAGGGTTTCA
Organism: Caldimicrobium sp.; assembly: GCA_046294055.1. Lineage (GTDB taxonomy): Bacteria > Desulfobacterota > Thermodesulfobacteria > Thermodesulfobacteriales > Thermodesulfobacteriaceae > Caldimicrobium. The sequence continues at coordinate 1,815 of JBKBJB010000060.1, read as the reverse complement.
GGAATAGCTGCACAATTTACTTCTACAAAAGGACCCTTTGCCCTTTTAGAGGAAAGATGGATTAGACGAGCTACAATTTCTTTTCCAACCCCAGATTCACCAGAAATTAAAACTGTTGTATCTGTTGGGGCGACTTTTTTTATAAACTCTCTTATTTGTCTTATAGCAGGAGATTCACCTATTAATTCAACTTTTCCAAAGAATTTAGCCTTAAGTTCTCTGTATTCTTCTTCTAATTTAGAATATTTTAATGCATTTTTAAGGGTAACTAAAACTCTTTCATAGGAAAGGGGTTTTTCTATAAAATCGTAAGCTCCTAATTTGATACTTTTTACTGCACCCTCAATCGTCCCATGACCCGAAATGATTATTACAGGCAAAGATGGATAAAGTTCTTTTATAGCTTTTAATACCTGCAGGCCATCCATATCTTTAAGCCAAAGATCTAAGAAAATGGCTTGAGGCACACCTTGTCCTAAAGCCGTTAAAGCTTCATTGGCTAAAAGGAAAGTTCTTACTTGATAGCCTTCGTCTTGAAGAATTCCCCCTAAGGTTTCAAGGATACCTTCTTCGTCATCTATAATCCAAATTTCTCCCATAGAAAAAATATAACTCCATTTGTCTATTTTTCAGCTCCACCCCCCTTTTATCAAAAATTTTTTAAATGAAAGACATCTTCCTTATAGCGAAGCACAAGAATAATTCTTACAACCGACTTTAGACTGTTTAAAAACTTTGATCCCCTTAAAATAAATGATAAAATAATTTTTAGGATAGTGTTTTGTATATAAGAGCAGATTTTTTCATTGTGGATAAAGTAATCATAAAGGTTTGCCTTTGAAATTAAAATAGTTACTTTATGGTGAGATGGTTCTGCCCCTATTGTTGGAAAGAGGTTTCAGAGGAGGATGAGATTTGTCCCCATTGCGGAAAGGATTTGAGGGCCTTCCATAGTTTGAATTACGAAGAAAAGCTTTTACTCGGCCTTAAGAATCCAATAACGCAAACCAGGATGGTTATAATTGACCTCTTAGGAAAAAAGAGGATAAGTAAAGCTACTGATAAACTATGTAGCATGCTTTTTGAAAAAAGAGACCATTACGAGCTTATGGCTATTGCAAGAGCCCTCTATTCTATTGGTTCAAAAACTGCTATTGATTGCCTATGGAAAAGGAGTCTCTCTAAGGACTTAACTTCGTGTTTTATAAAAGAGCTTATAAAAAACTTATCTTAAGGAATATAAGATATTCCAGTTAAAGTTTTGAGGAGACTAAGAGTTAATTATCATAGAGGGGAGGTGGGAGCATAGCAAATTTTATATGTGTTCCCCAAACTCTTGAACTTATTCAAAGGTGGGAAAATGTAAAAAACCTATTACACACTTACAGGGTAGATGCCCTTTTATTTACCTCAGCTTCAAATATTTATTATCTTACTCGTTTTAGGGCTTCCCAGGCTTATTTATTAGTCACTAAAGATAACTCTTTTTTATTTACTGATGCAAGATATTATGAAAAAGCAAAAAATTTAAATCTTCCGTTTTTAGAAATAAAACTTCTTATAAAAGAAGCTTTCAAAGAGTTAAAAAGCCATTTTAAAAGTCTCAACTTAAAAGTAATTGGCTTTGAAAAAGATAGAACTACCTGTGAATTTATAGAAAAAATAAGAAGCAAAGACTATAAACTTTTAGGGGTTTCACAACCTCTTAAAAATTTGCGATTAATTAAAAGTTTATCGGAAATAGAAAATTTAAAAAGATCTGTAGAAATTACTGATAGAATTTTTAAAGAATTGCTCTCTTTTATATTGCCAGGA
>JBKBJB010000005.1:0-16146 GCA_046294055.1 Caldimicrobium sp. | reverse complement strand
TATTTCCAATAACACCTTATCAAAACCACTCCGAGAGAGCTTTTAGCTCTCTCTCATAAAACTTAATTTTTTTATTTCTTTTTTTATTTTTGAGAGGAGCTTTTTAGCTCCTCTTCATAAATCTTAATTTTTTTATTTTTTTGTTTTAATTTTCCCCTAATTTTTGTTTTTTTGTTTTGAATAAAAAAAAGGGCTTGGAGTTTTTCCAAGTCCCTTCAGTTAGGAGATAGTAAGATGGTTAAAGGTTAAAATGGTACATCTTCTTCAATATCTTCTCTAGGGATTTCTAACTCTTCAAGGTTTTCATTTATTGGTTGAGTAGTTGCAGTTGAAGTTGAGGGTTTATTTACTAGGACAATTCTAATTGCGTGTATTTTGGTTTTTGATTTGTTTTTTCCGTCTTGATCTTGCCATCTGTCCTGTCTGAGTTCTCCTTCTACTAATACGAGTTCTCCCTTGTTTAACTTTGCCAATCTGTCTGCTATTACTCCCATAGCTTCTACATCAAAGAAGTAAGTTTCCTGTTGCCAATCTTGAGAGTCTTTTTTCTTGTAATTCCTGTTAACTGCTATTGTCATTTTAGCTACTGGTGTTCCGGTTGTTAGTAATCTAACTTCCGGTTCCTTAGTGAGTCTTCCGGTGATGATTACTCTGTTAATCATTTTATATCCTCCTTTTAAAAAATATTTTCAATTATACACTTTTGATTTACTGAAAAACTGATAATTCTTTTTCAAGTTGTTCTACAGTGTATAGAGGTTGCTTTTTAGACTTTTTAGTGGCGTGTTTTTTGAGTTTTTGGAGATTTTCATTCTTTTTAAACTCAATGTTAGGGAAAGCGATTATAAGGTCTTTTTTAGTTCTAGTTAAAGCAACCACTATCATATTTCTATCAATAAACTGACTATCTTTAGCGACATCAAAGATAACCACATCAAACTCTTTACCTTGCAATTTATGTATTGTTTCGGCTTTAAGACCAAGATCATTGAAGTATTTTACTCTGTCCACATACGGAGTAGCTATCATATAGTCAATATTTTCCTTTTCAAGCTCCTTAGCTATTTGAGATATTTCGTCAGAGTCAATAATGATAACATTACCTCCTTCCTTTACTGCTTCAATTTCTCTATCGTAGAAAGGTTGGACTAGTTCTTGGACTTCTTTAGGGAATCTTCTAACTTTTTTGAGGTTAATATGATTATCTTCAAGGGCATATATGTTAGGTATATTAGTTTTCGTTATAGGTGGGAGTTGATTAGGGTCACCAAATACGATGGTTCTTTTAGCTAATGTCCTTAGGTAAGTAATAACAGGGAAAGGTAGTTGAGATGCTTCATCTATTATGAGAGTGTAGTCTTCAAGTGAGATTTTTTGGTTATCAATAAGTTTAAGTAGGGAGTATATAGTAATGCCTATTACTCTGGTATTTTTCGTTATTTCATTTACTTGCTTTTTAAGCATAGACTGTTTTTCTTTTAATTTTTGGAGGTTATTAGATATTTGATTTTCATCTATGGAGGATAAGATAGAGGTTTTAATTTCAAGTATATCTTCAGAGAGGTTTTCGAGTTCTCTATTTTCGGCTTTAATTTGTTCTATTTTAGCATTTAACTCTTTTATCTCTTTATCTATGAATTCATTTTCTGCTTTAAGTTGTGCTAGTTTAGATCTTTTAACTATTGATAAGATAATAGAGTCTTGTATTTTATAGATTTCAGTTAGATTTTCTTTTTGTTGCTCTTTTAACCTTTTAATTTCCTCTTCAATTTCTCTTATTTTTATTTTGTATGAATAAAGGAGAGATATCTCGTTTTTTCTTATTTCCTCTTCAACTTTCTTTAGTTCCTCTCTTAACTCTGATATGTCATCTATGTAGTCTGCTTTTCCTATTTTAACTTTGTTATTTAATTTTTCCAAGATGTTATCAATAGCAAGGTTAGATAGGGCTGTTATTATTACTTTAGAGTTTTCTTCTTTTTGGTTTAGGTATTCAATTATATTTTTTATTATGAAGGATTTACCACTTCCCGGAGGACCGAATATAGATGTATAATTATACTCTATACTTTGTTCAAATGCTTCCTTTTGGTATTTGTCTAGATCTTTTGGAACATCTTTTTTGGAGATTTTTTGAATTTGAGATCTTTCTATGACAGGGTTATGGTCTTTGATATATTGGAGTATATTAGCCTTTTTAACTAATATTTTTTCCCCGATTGCGTTTTTAGGGAAGATTAATGTGTTTTTGACTCTCTTATAAGGAATATTTGTGATTATTTCTATTGGAGAATTGTCATTTATATTGATGACATTTTTTGTTAATACCACTTCCGATATTTCCTCTTGTGCTAACTCTTTTTCAATTAATTCCCTGATGTTAATGTTAAAGTTTTTCATCTTACTACCTCCTAAAAATTTTTTTATTTCATTTCAATAGTTCACTTTTGTTTAAAAAAGAGAGAATGTTTTAAAAAAGAGAGAAAAGACTTAGGTAAAAGAGATAGTAAAAAAAGGGGTATTTAGAAGATAAAAAAGGGATTGATTTGTTTAATCTATAAAAAACCCGGCGTAGTTTTAACAAGACACTCTTATTTTCAAGAATGTCTTATTAAAACCACTTCAGAGGGGCTTTCAAGCCCCTCTCACTAACCTTAATTTTTTTATTTTTTTATTTTTTATTTATTTTCATCAGAGGGACTTTTTAGTCCCTCTTCGTAAAACTTAATTTTTTTGTTTCTTTACAGAGAGCTGATTTTGAATTCAACTCTCTATAAAGAATCCGGATAGGCTTTAACCTACCCGGGGTTGTGTTTATATAAGGTCTTCGTCATCGATAATTGGTGGTGGAACATTTTGTGGTGGAACATTATTTGAGATTAACTCTACCCTTTCGGCAACTATCTTAACTTTAGATCTTTTTTCTCCTGCTTCGTTTTGCCATCTGTCTTGTCTTAAAGATCCTTCTAAAAGGATCTGTTTTCCTTTAGATAACTGTTTTCCAAGTCTTTCAGCTAGTCTTCCAAAGCTTTCAATGTCAAAAAAGTAGGCCTCTTCTCTCCAATTGCCATCTTTGTCTTTAAACCTTCTATTAACCGCCACAGAAAAGCTGGTTACCTGTGTTCCACTTGGGAGGTATCTAACCTCCGGATCTCTCGTAAGTCTACCTTTTACCATAACTTTATTCATCTTTCTCTCCTTTTCCCCGGTAAGTTAATCTTACCGGTCCCGGGATATTCTTATTCTCCCTCCCGGGAGGGAGTAGTTTTAACAAGATGCTATTATTTCCAATAACACCTTATCAAAACCACTCCGAGAGAGCTTTTAGCTCTCTCTCATAAAACTTAATTTTTTTATTTTCTTTCTTATTCTTTTTTTATTCATTTTCGAGAGGAGCTTTTCAGCTCCTCTTCACTAACCTTAATTTTTTTTATTTCTTTTTCTTATTCTTTTTATTTTCTCTTTTTACTTATTCATCAGAGGGGCTAAAGCCCCTCTTCATAAGTCTTAATTTTTTTTATTTTTTTTTATTTTTTTATTTACTGGAGAGAGTTTTTAACTCTCTCTCGTGAATCTTAATTTTTTTCTTTTTTTACTTTTCACTTTTTTCTTTTTTATTTTTTGCCGGGGAGGGCTTAAAAGCCCTCCCCGATTTTTTTATGCTGTTTCTTTCATCTTTTCTTCTATTTCTTGTGTCTTTTGTTTAATGTATTCCTTGATTATTGCCTTTTCCTTTTCTCTTATTCTTACGTATTTATCTATGAGTGACTTAGCTAATGTTGTGTCTATTGGAGTTTCTTGGATTGAGTCATCATTTTCTATTTTGATGATGTATTCTTTTAGCTTATACGCGTTTTCAATGGATACGAATTGGATTTGGAATTCAAGCTTTTGAGCTATGAATTTTAGTATATCGTTTAGAACTATCTTGTTAATATACAATTTTGTTTCTGTAGGAATTTTACTTTCATTTAGCTTTATGTAGAAGATATTTTTAAATTCATTTGATAATTTATCTATTTCGTTTTGGATTTTCTGAATCTTGTATTTTAATTCTTTTTCATTTGCGTTTCTTTCATTGTCTAGAAGGTTTTCTATTAGTTCTTTAAGTTCATTTGCTTTTACAATCAGATATTTTTGCACATCGTATGTATGGACTTTTACTTTTCTGTGTAGTGCTTCAGTATTTCTTTCGTTTTGAGATAAGTATTGTTTTACTTTTTCAGTAGGTAGTTGGTCAGATAAAAATTCTGGGAGCTCTGGTAGGAGGATTTTTATTTTTTCTTTTTCGTTCTCGTTTAAAAAGATTGAATAAGATATTTTTTCTAACGCATCGAAAATGTCTTCTGATTTTACTATATCTTCTATTTCTTTCTCTATGTTTTCTTTGAAGAAAGGAATAGTTTCTTCAATTTTTTTCTGCAGTTCTTTATTCCTTCTAATCATTCTCTCTTCTTCTTTTTTATCTTTTACTAGTCCTAGCTCTTTTTTAAGGGATATAATTTTCTTTTCAAGTCTTTTTATTTTATCTTCTGCATTGGTCTTTTTAAGATTTTCTAATCTCTTTTCTAGTTCTTGTAGTAATTCTAACCTCTCGTAAAATTTGAATTCTTTTTCTGTTTCTTGTTCTTCTGTATAATTATAATCATCTTCAACTTGATATTTATATGAGTATAGGAGCATTGATGTTTTTAACTTTATCAGTTCTCTTTTGAGTAATTTCTTTTTGATGTTGTTTAATAAGTACTCTGTTCTGTTTTTTATCTCTTCTTCAATTTCTGGGGTAAAACTGTTTGAATTTAGTATCGTTTTAACATATGGTTTAACTGCTAGTGCTAACAGTTCCGGGGATGTTACAATTGTGCTGAATGGCTCGTCAAATTCTTTGAAGTTCTCTACGATAAATAGGTTCTCTTGTAAAAATTCTGGTTGTTTGTTGTGTTTCATAGCTTTCTCCTTTTCCCCGGCAAGTTTAACTTACCGGTCCCGGGATATTCTTATTCTCCCTCCCGGGAGGGAGTAGTTTTAATAAGGTGCTATTATTTTTAATAACACCTTACTAAAACCACTCCTGAGGGACTTTTTAGTCCCTCTCACTTATTTTAATTTTTTTCTTTTTTTCTTTTTTATCATTTTGTAGAGTTGTTGGTGAGATGGAATATTTATGTTTAAGTGTATCGTTTCATTATCTAAATAATCTAGGCTGTCTAATATGGCTGTTGCGTAATTATATTTTTTATAATTCCCATTAGAACTGTATTTTTCTATCATCTTTATAGCTATTTGTTCTATAATTTCTTTTACCTTTTCTAATTTAAGTGGTAACTCAAATTCTTTTTCTTCAATTACTACTTTTATCATTTTTTTTTACCTCCTTTTAAAATTTTTCAGAGAGGCTTTTAAGCCTCTCTTCACTAAACTTAATTTTTTTCATTTCTTTTTTGTTTTTTTGTTATTTTATCCTTTCCGGTAGGATATAAGAAGTTCTTTTAGAATTGCAAATAGGTTTTCTATATCTTCTTTGTATGTTAGGTCAAATATGTGTATTTGGCTATCAGATGATTGTATAATCAAATGTGTAGCTCCGTTGTTTAGTGTGACATCTAATAGTTTGTTGCTGATGGTTTCTTTTAGGTATTCTGAATCTTGTAGATCTTCATATGGGATGTTTTCTAAAATATTTTCTAAAATGCATTTTAGTTCATATTCTTGTAAAATGATTGCATTTTTCATTTTTTACCTCCTAATGATTTTTATTCAACCAATCACTTTTGTTTTTGCTATAGTTAACCAAAAAATTAGAAAGAGCTAGTAGGTTTATATACTTAAACAAAACTTGCTTTAATGGGCTTTATAGAGAGAATTCAAAAGGACAGTTTAATGTTCCTTTTGGGAAATATAAAAATCCTGTAATAGTAGATGAAGAGAATTTAAAATTAGTTTCAGATTATTTAAATTCGGCAGATATAGAAATTTATAATGCAGACTATAAAGAGATATGTAAGATAGCCAAAAAAGGAGATTTTGTTTATTTAGATCCACCTTATTATCCTTTAACAAAAACAGCATCTTTTACAAAATACAATAAAGGTGATTTTACAGAACGAGATCATATAGAGTTGCGAGAAGTATTTGAGGAATTAAATAAGAAAGGCTGTTATGTAATGTTGTCTAATTCAAATAGTGAGTTTATAAAGGATCTTTACAAAGGTTATAAGATTTTAGAAATAGAAGCAAGCAGGTTTATAAATTGTAAAGGAGATAAAAGGAGAAAAGCAAAAATAGAGGTATTGATAAAAAATTATTAAAGGAAAGAAGCATTTGTTTTTTATGTTTTTTCTTCTAACTCATCAAGGATGTTGAATATTCTGAGGTGGTAGTTTCGGATTAAATTCAGTTCGTTTTCTTTAAATTTTTCAATCCATCTATTTCCGAAAGGATAATATAAACCTCTTTTTAGTTCTTTATATTTTAGTTTGCTTTCAGTATCCATTTCCCTATAGTTTAATAGCTTTTCTATAAATTTTTTATCTAGCTTTGAGATATTTTTAAAGCCTTTTATTTCGTTTATATGAAGGTAGAAATTTAGGTCAGTTTGGATTATAAACTTTCCAAGAAAGTTATCTTCGTATAGTATATCGTTAATGGATCCAAGTTCCCAGTAAGTGCTCATCTTAAAGCATTCAAAGTAATCCTTTCCTATTTTATCTACAACCACAAAGAATATTCCCCTTTCATCAAGGTTTCCCATATAGATATTACCTATTTCAACTGGCTTATTAGAGTTGTAGTTTTTTAAATCTTTAAAGTTTCTTTTCAACCCTTTCTCATAAAGTTTATAAATAAATTCCTTCATCTCTCATACCTCCTAAAGGATTTTGTATTATTAAACTATCTTTTTTTTGTTTTTCTGACAGATAGCAAGTAATTATAGTATTGTAGTTAACCAAGATTTAAATGATTTTACTATTTTTTGGTTAACTTTTATTTTGGAAAAAGATCTATAGAGTGCGTAGAGAGTGAAAAAATATCTCTGTAGAGCTATTGAGTTAACTATTATAAAGGTAAAAAGAATAGGCTTTGTTTTTCCTTCTTTTAAAATTAGCCTTAATTTTTTTGTTTTCTTAAAGGATTTTGCTTTTTACTATGTAGTTAAAATATTCTATTTTGTTTCTTTTTCCACACTTGTTACAGTGTGTTGTTTCAAATCCGTAGCTATTTTCGGTTAAGATGATTATTTTTTGTTTGTTTCCACAGTTGTTACATTGGAATGTAATTTCTTTGAATTCTATGTTCATAAGTGATATTGGCACCAAGCTGTTTTCACCTCCTAATGGTTTTTATTCAACTAATTACTTTTGTTTGAGTAAAGTTAACCAAAGTTTAAATGGTTTTATTACTTTTTGGTTAACTCGTATTTAAAAAAAGATCTATAGGGTGCATAGAGAGTAAAAAATATCTCTGTAGAGCCATTGAGTATCAACGATTAGGAAGGCAAAAAAATTGAAAATAGTATATCCCCCTTATCGTTAATAGTTAACCAAAACCGGTTGTAAAAAAGCTGTAAATCCATTTTTCATTTCTTACTCCTTTTTATTTTTTTCTTTTCTTATTTTTTCTTATAAATATTTTCCTAAGGAAAATATATTAGGTCTTGTGCTAACATCATAGTCCTTTCTGGTGGGAATTTATAAACAGAGTTTGCTGATTGTTGTAAGGTAGAAGTGGTAAAGGGTGGTTTTGGACTTTGTTTTACTTGTTTTTTCTCTACTTTTTCTACTACTGCGGTCTTTTCATCTTTTATGTCTTGGTATATCTTTTCTGCTTCTTCTTTGTTTTCTATCTTTGGTTTTTCGTATATGGCAGTAAACTTTATACCATCTTTTTCAAGTAAGGCAGTTAATACATAATACGGAGAAAGCCAAGTTCGTCTTTTGGCAAATCTTTAAAGTGTCCCATAGTTGCTTTGACTGTAAAATCTTTCCCTAAAAAGTGTGATATCTCCTTTGCTTTCTTCGGACTTTCCACTATTAACAGTTTCATTTTACCTCCCTGTTTAAAAAAAATAAAAACACCATCAAGTATGACTCTTTTTTGATTGTGTTAATTATTATCCACTCCATTAAAATACCACCCTTGAAAGTGAGTAATCCCTAAATCAAGTAGCTTGTTTAACTCTTTTTTTGTTTCTACTTTTTCTGCTATTAGTTTTATCCCCTTTTTGTCTGTTATCTCTTTAAGTGCTTTCACAAGTTCAGGTGCGTTTTTCCACATAACTCCGTCTATTTTAATGCTATCTAATACGTTCAATACAGGGTCGTCGTATGCATTCTGATGTGTTAACAATGAGTATAGATAAGTCCCGTCTGGTAGTGGTATAGCCACCGTTGAATAACTATTTCCGTTTGAATGTGCTACATTATAATTATATCTACTGTCAAGCACATCAGAGTTGATTACAAATGCATACTGATAGTAATACCTTTCTATTTTGTCTCTTATGGTCTTTAACCTTTCCTGTGATAGAAGGTTATTAAATGTTATCATTTTCTTTTCCTGTAAACACCTTTTAAGTTTTTTATAGTTAAGAGTTTTGGTTTCATAATAATTACTATTATACAGTTTTTAATAGTTTCTGTTAACTGTTTTAAACCTCCTTTTTTGTATTGGAATTACTTGGAAAATACCATATAAAACTGACAAAGATACGATGGCAGGTAATTATAGAAAAAACGGGGGAAAAAGAATAAGTAAATATTACGTTTAAAATGTTTTCACATAAATACAAGGTCTAAATAAAAGTCCTATTTATCAATATCTTACAGTATAAACATTTTTTAATCTCTTGATATTCAAGGACTTACCTTAATGCACCTTAATGTATTGTGTTTTAAAGGATATTATGGTATGATGGAAAAAGCGAGTAAATAAGCAGGTTTGCAAATGGTAGAGGAAAAGGTAGAGTTTTATCTTAAAAAGCTTCAAAAGTCCGGATTGTCTGATAAGAGTATAAACACTTATAGGTTCTTACTTTCCTACTTTGAAGAATGGGCTAACTACTATGGCTTTTTTACTACAGATTTAAACCTTACAGAGAATGATGTAGAGAGGTTTATCACTTTTTTAAAATCTAAAAACTTGTCTCCTACTACCATTAAGATGGTTTTAAACAGAGTAAAAGACCTTGTAGAAGTTTCAGGGGGTAGATGGAAAGCAGATAAAAGGGTGTATAGAGAAAGAAGTAAAGTAGAGAGTGCAAAGCCATTTAGTGAGATGGAGCTGATAAAGATATTTGAGTATTTAAAATCCAACAATAAAGTTTACTACTATCTTGTTTTAACTTTGTATGGCTTTGGATTAAGGATATCGGAGGCTTTAAGTTTACTTCCAGATGATATTTTTGAAAAGGAAAATCAGATATTTGTTAGAGTAAGGGCTGATATTTCGAAGTTTAATAAATCAAGGGAAGCTCCTTTAATCCTAAAAGGTTCTTACAGAGATGATTATGTTAGGTTCTTAGTGGATAGAAAAAATCCTGCTCTAAAAAATCATACTCTTTTTACCTACTATAACGATATTCAAAAAAGGGTAGTGGTATTAAACATAGAAGCTGTAAAGAATTACTTTCATAAGTTATCAAAACAGTTAGATGTAAAGATAACCGCACATAGATTTAGGGATACTTACATAAGCTATATGATAGCAAAAGGCATAAAACCAATTACAGTGGCTAAATGGGTAGGACATCAAGATATAACCACTACATTAAAATACTACACTAAATTAACAACAAAGGACGAGTTAGATGAGCTTGGTAAACTCTGATGTGTTTTCAGTAATAAGGTATTATAGACAACTTCTTGAGAGTGATATTGACTTGTTTTCTTTGAGTTTAGATGAGTTGAAAGAGTATTTTTCAGAGGATTTAGAGACTAATGGCATAATCTTATCTCTTTTAACAAAAATATTAAAGAGAAAAGTAGAGATATTAGAGAGTATGTTAATAAAGCAGGATAACAAGCAAGAGATTAAAAGGATTTTTAAAGAGGTTTTAAAAGAGGAAACAGGATTAGATGAGTTGACAATAGAAGAGCTTTTGATGATTGATAGTTTTAGAGATAAGTTAAGAAAACCTAAATCTATTAAGCCACAAAGGATAAGTTATAAAGAGTTTCAGGAGCTGACTAAACAGGAAGTATTAAATGCCGTATCTCACAGTGTTGACTACAATGAGCTTGCAAGAGATATATACGAGAGGATAAAAAAGGGGGTCTTCAGGATTAAAACCTATAGAGATTTTATAGGATTGATGTATGCTATATATTTGTTTGATGATTTGGATTTTGATTTGGTTAGTAAAGTGTTGCCTTAAGTTTGATATCCAAAAGATATCTAAAAGATAATCAAGCAGATTGAGATGAATTGATAATTGATAAATAATCAGATATTTTCCTTTCAACTTCTTCTTCTGTTAACTGTCTTGCAAGATACATAATTAACTTTTCGATAGGAATCTTTGACTTTACGTCTGGAGGATACTTTATAAATCCAGATGTAAAGGAAAATTTACCTTCTTTTAAGTTAAGTAGATTAGGTAATTTTGCAACTAAAACATTATACATTTTTTCTTTTGAGATTCCTTCCTTTTTTAATACAGCTTCAAAATCTACATCAAGGTAAACGTAAAAAACTTTTTTAACTTCTCTTATAAAGACTATATCTCCTTCTTTAAAGTATACAGCAAGGATATATAGAGTATATCTAAAGTATATCTAAAGTATATCCAAAGTATATCCAAAATATATCCAAAGTATATCCAAAGTATATCTAAAGTATATCTAAAGGATATCTAAAGGATATCCAAAAGATATATAAAGTATATCTAAAATATATCCAAATAAAAAAGAAAATCTCCAGTTTTGATTTTTTCAAAACCGGAGATTTATTGAAGCAAAGAGGTAGCTTAGCTTTCTTGATCTTTATCTTTTAAACAGATTTTAATATCTCCAAACCCGAAGTCAACTGAAGTTATTCCTGATTTTTCATACATTCCCATTACTGTATAGAATTCTCCGTTTTCCCTTGGAATAAATATTTTTTTGTTTGTTTTTACGAACTCTTGAGGGACATAATATGATAGTCCTCCCACTATTGCTATTTGGTCAAATGTTATATTTTCCAATGATATATCTTTTATAACCTTTTCAAATAACATCGGTATAAAGTTTGATAAAGCTTGGTTTTTTTCTGGTGTAATATCTATTTCTTCTAGTCCAACATCCATTTTACCTTTTAAGAAAATTCTTTTTATTGTTTGTAGATTTCTCGGGGTTGGCTGTATTTCTGATAATAGTGGATAGAAGTATTTGTCTAATAGGTTTCTTATTCCTATTTCATTGTGGTAAGTTTTTATCCATATTATTTTCATATTTTCATCTACAACTATCGTGTTTACTGTATTAAAACCTCCATCTATTACCAGGGTGTTTTTATCTTTATCTAATCCTTTTTCTTTTATTATTTTGATTAAAGCAGATACTCCTTGAGGAAACACTTTAATTTCAGTCCCGGTTTCTTTTTTGACTTTTTCTTGTAATGCTTTTATTTCTGTTTGTTCTTCAGAAGCAAATCTGATATAGTCTTCTGCCGGTAAAGATATTGCTATTTCTTTGTCTTCTACTTGTAGTTTCTCTTTTACGTATTTTATAACGAGTGGGTAGTATTTTGTTAAATCCTGCATAGTTCTTGGGTAGTATGCTTGGTTGTCGATTTTAAATTCCCAGAGTTTACCGTTGAATTCAATGTAATCGTCTTTGTTAATTATGAATGTTACAGGTGTAAAAGCTGATGGGATTTTGATTAATTTTGCCATTTTTAACCTCCTAGTTTAGTTTTTTATTTTTTATTTAAGATCATCAAAGAAAGTGTCTAAATCTATCCATATTTTTTCATCCTTTTTCTCTTCTTTTTTCTCTTCCTTTTTTTCTTGCTTTTGTTCTTTTGGTTTTGTTTCTGTTAAATCTATTTTATTTTCTTTTTCTTCTCGGAGTTGGATTTTAGGCTCTTCTTTTTCAAGTTGGTTTATATTTATGTTATTGTCGATTTTGATTATATCTTTTATAATAGATTTTGATCTAATTACCAGTAATATTTTTTCTAGATCTGTATTGTATATGTTTTCTAGAAGTGTTTCTATTACTTCTACTTTCGACATTTTATATTTTTTTGATAATTTTTCTAGTATTTCCTTTGTATCCGGGCTTATTCTCATAGAAAATCGTATTTTATTCATTTTTTTTCTCCTTCTTTTTTTTCTTGTTTTTTTCTTTTGATTTTGTTTCTTTTAAAGTTGTGGTTAATTTTATTTTTTTCATTTTCTTCTCCTTTCTGATATAATTTTAAAAGTTGTATAGTATTTGAGGGCAATTTTCTTGGTTAAACTTGTCAACAAGAGTATTAAAGCTATTAATAACTTTCGGATCTTGATCGAGGAGAACTGGTTTGAGTTTGTTTATGGCATTCTCGTAGGTTTGACATTGAGCTTTTTTTTCTATATATTGTTGAAATTCCTTATCTCTTTCTTCTAAGTATCCTTTAAATGTGTTTATTGCTAATGATATCATAGCTAGAGATATCCCTGTTATCACTCCGGCTAAAAAGATTTTTTTTCTTTCCTTTTTTCTTTCCTGTTCTATTTCTGTTAGTGTTTCTATTAGTTTTTTTGTTTTATAGTGCATATTAACACTCCTTTTATTTATTATTCAACTATTCACTTTTGTTTTTTGAATTTTTAAGTGTTTCAAACAGTTGAGGGAATATTTCTTTTGCATTTGGTATTAATAATATTTTCTCTAAATCTGTGTCCGTGATGTTGCTTACGATTATTTCTATTATTTTTGATTTTGGTAATTTATATTTTTTTGAGAGTTTTTCTAGTGTGTTGTATGAATCTTCACTTAATCCTATTGTTGATTTTTTTCCTTTTTTCATTATTACTCCTTATATTTTTTATAGAAAAGTTATAAAAGATTATAAAAGATTATAAAATTTTTGTCAAGTGGTAAAGAGGGGAATTGATTGGTGCTTTTGTTTGAATGCTTTTATAGGCTTTTCAAAATTTTGATAAAATCTATGTTGTAGTTTTTTAGGTTGTTATCTTTAACTTTTGCTTTTTTAAGCAGGTATTCTACCTTTTCAAGATAATCCTTGAGTGATTCTTTAGTTTCTTGATTATCAACGATCTCTTCTATTGATTTATCGATAAACTCCAACTCTAAACTTTCAATTTCTTTTAACATTTCTGCTTCCATTGTTTCCCAAAGCATTGGAATAAAGAGTTTGTCGATTGCATTTGCTAGTATTTTTTTTCTTTTTCTTGGATTATTTAGATCTTCTTTTATTTTGTCTTCAAGTATTGGTTTGATAGTTTGGTATGGAAGGTGGTTTTTGATGTAGTCATCTATTTCATCTTCATACTCTTTTAGTTTTAGAGTTCTTATTAGGTATTTTTTAGAAAATTCCCCTTCTCCGTATAGTTTGTCTATTAACTCCATATAAGATATTTTGTCGAGATCTCCATCCCAGAAAAATGAAGGACTAAACTTATTTTTTATGATTGATGGTAGTGTTTTTTCAATGAAGAAGTCTAAAGCTACGATGAATGCTGCATCACGGATTAAATCTTTAACTTCAAACTGTTTTTTAAAATACTTTTCTAAAACTAATGATTGGATTTCTGAAAGTTCTAATTCTTCTTTGAGTTGTTTTATTGCCTTTTCGAGTGAAATTTTTTGCATTAACATATTTTTATACCTCCTAATAAAGTGATTTTATAAAGGTTTAAAGTTGGTAAGTAAGTTAGGAATAAAGTTTTTGATAGTTTTTGTGATATAGGCTGGTGGAATAACCAGCCTAGAAGTGAGAACTATTTAAATCTATATATTTTTATTCTTCAAAGATTCACTTTTGTTTTTATGGTTAACCAAAAATGACTTTAAAGATTATATTTTGGTTAACTCGTATTTTGAAGGTAATTTTATTTTATTGTTTTTTCTACATACTCTTTTACTTTTTTCAAAGCTGTTTTTAGTGTGACTATCAAAGCTTCGTATCCTTCCAACCCTCTTCCAAATTTTATGCTTTCTGCATTTTCTATATATTTTTCTTTTAGATTTTTCTTGTTGAAGATGTTTTCTACTTCGGGATAAGGCAGATGGAATGAGAAGTTTACTATTTCTGTTTTAATGTTAAATTCTACAAGAGAGTAGTAATCTTTAATTACTTCGCAATTTGGGCAAGGTTCTTCTTCTTTTAGCCATTCTCCAAAAGAGTATCCGGTTTCTTTATATCCACCTGCATATTTCCAATTTTCATAAGCAATTTCTCTGCACTCATCACAGTAGATTATTTTATCTCCGCGCGGGATGAAATATAAAGAAAACAAATCTGGATTTTCTTTATATGCTTTTATTAGTGCTTCTTTTTTTAATTCATATATTTCATCTTTGTATTTCTCGTATTTTTCAGTTTTTGCGTAATGATTTAAGTGATAAAGATAAAACATTACGACTAAAACAGGATTGTAAAGTTTTAGTATTTTTAGCATTTCTTTTGTTACTTCTTTTTTTACTTTAAGTTCTTGGTGAATTTGTGATAGTCTTTCTTTTATTTTTTGTCTTGTAAGTTCTTTACTCTTTTGTATGTTTTCTTGTTTTTCTTGTATAAACTTTAGTATTTCTTCTTTCTTTTCTTGTATAGTTTTTATATTCCAAAGTTTGGCTTTAACATATTGTTTTTTTATTTTAATTAAAACTTCCATTTCGGGTTGTATAATTTTTGCTTCTTCTAAATCTTTTATCCAGTTTTTTTTGACGCCTAAATCTTTTAATAGTTCATCATATAGCTCTTTAGTGTATTTTAGATCTTTTACATACGATAGGATTACAGGGATTTCTTCAATTTTATTCGTAGGATATGGAATATTTATAAGTCTAAATTCAATTGCTCTTTTAAGTATTCTAATGTCTTCTTCTTTTAGATTGAGTGTTTTTATTATATCTTTCTCATATAGATTAAACAGTCTTTCTATTTGTTTTTCTATTTTTTGTTTTTTACTTAAAAGCTTGCTTTTTTCTTGTGATAGGTTTTGTAATTGTTTTATCGTTTCTATTTCTCTTTCTATCTGCTTTATATCAGTTTTGTATATCTTTTTTCCAATTTTTACTGCATTGACTTTAATAGAGTTTGATAAAGCTTTAACTTCTTTGATTTCTTCTTTGCTTGGTTGTTCAAAATGATTTTCTTTGACTCTTAAAACATTTCCCTTTTCATCTATAAAGTATTTCTCATTTTTTAGTGTTAATAATTTTCCAAATAATATTGAGTTTATATTTGTGATATTTGTGTTTTCTTGTAGAATTTTCAAGCTTTCTTTTAAATTTTTGATTTTATTCTCAATATTTGTTATTTCTTGTGTAATTTTCAGTTCTTTTTCTGTAAGTTTTTCTATCATAGTTCTCCTCTATTTTGATATTAGAATAGATGAAATGATTAAAAACATAAGTATAAATAATGCTATAGATATTATTTTGAATAAGTTATTTTCGTTTTGATCTTTTATATATGTTTTGTTTTGGAAGCTGTTTTGGTAGTTGTTTTCTATTTTGTTTAATATGTTTAGATATTTTTCGTCTGGTTTTCCTATGATTGTGTATTTATCCACTGCTATCGATGGATAAATACTGTTAAACCAAATTCTGTTTTTAATTATCCCTTCAATTTCTATTTGGTATCCAATTAGAGAGTCGTTGAGCTTTGCTGATTCTAATTGGATATTCATACCGTTTTCTCCGTAGAGTTTATAGAAGTTATTTTCCTTTAGGAGTACTCCTTTTGCTTTGACTCTTTTATTCTCTGATGCTTTTTTAATATCAAACAGAATATCTTTTGGTCCTTTTGTTTCTGCTTCCATTTCATCTCTCCTTTTTTAAGCCACTGATGTGCTCTTATCATAATTATAATATTTGTATTATACGTTGAGTGAGAAATTAATGCCATAATTAAACCTCACAGTACCTGAAAAAGCTATAACCTATTGCATAAGCATACAAATATGAAAGAAGCGTTATACCTTTTCTCCATCTGCTA
>JBKBJB010000059.1:0-5759 GCA_046294055.1 Caldimicrobium sp. | reverse complement strand
AGGAAGAATTTGTGAAAAAGGAACAGTTTGGTGTAAAGAGTTATTTAAAATAAATACTTATCCAACCTTGCACCAAATGATATCTACTGTTTGCGGAAATTTAAAGAATCAATCTCTTTTTGAAATATTTAAAGCCTTATTTCCTTGTGGTTCGGTAACCGGAGCCCCTAAAATTAGAACTATGGAAATTATCAGAGAATTGGAAAAGGAACCAAGAAATGTTTATACAGGTGCTATTGGATTTATAACCCCTAAAGGTGACTTTCTTTTTAACGTAGCTATTAGAAGCGCTCTTTTATTTCCTGAAAATGAAACTAAGTATATAGGTGAGCTTGGAGTAGGAGCAGGCATTGTTTGGGATAGTTCTTTTTATAAGGAATATATAGAAACAAAATTAAAAGCTAAATTTTTTGTGAACCCTCAGCCTTATTTTAGTCTTATCGAAACTTTTAAATTGGATTTTTCTAAGGATTATGAGCTCCTTTTTTTACATTACAATAGACTTCTCTCTTCAGCTAAATATTTCAACTTCAAAATTCCTTTGGAACTAAAGAGTTTCCCAAGTTTTATAAATTTTATAAAAACCTCTTTAAATGATTTATCTCCAGGTATGTATAGAGTGAGACTTCTTCTTTCTCCTGAAGGCAAGATAGACTTAGAGGTTTCCCCTCTTAAGCAAAGTGGATGGGAGGAGCCAATAAAGGTATTAATAGTAAAAAGGAAAACCCAGACTAATCTTTATCATTTTCATAAAACAACTATTCGTAAGGAATATGATGAAATGAGAGCTTTAGCATTGGAAAAGGGTTTTACAGAAGTTTTGTTTTATAATGAGAAAAAGGAATTACTGGAAGGGGCCATTTCCAATCTTTTTTTAGAAAAAGATGGTGTTTTATACACTCCTCCAGTTAACTTAGGGATTTTGCCAGGTGTATTAAGAGAGAGTCTTATAAGAGCAAAAAAAGCCATTGAGAGAGTGATAACTATAAAAGATTTAGAAAATGCACAGGCTCTTTATATTGGAAATAGCGTAAGAGGGATTGGTAAAGTAAAAAGTTATATTATAATGTAAAAATTTAAAAATGGATTTAAAAAAATATAAAGGGGGTTTGAGGATGGGCAAAGAACATTTTGAGATTGCAGTAATTCCAGGAGATGGGACAGGTCCGGAAGTAATTAGAGAGGGTGTGAAGGTATTAGAGGCAGCAGCAAGGAGATTTGGCCTAAAATTTAAATGGAACTATTTTGATTGGGGCGGGGATCGTTATTTGAAAACAGGTGAGACTATTCCTGAAGGTGGTATTGAGGAGTTAAAAAAACACGATGCTATATATCTTGGAGCTATAGGGCATCCGGAGGTAAAACCAGGAATTTTAGAAAAAGAAATTCTCTTAAGGCTTCGTTTTGAGTTAGATCAATATATAAATTTAAGACCTGTTAAACTTTATCCAGGTGTTTGGACACCTATAAAAGATAAAGGACCAGAAGATATTGATTTTGTCGTAATTAGAGAAAATACAGAGGGACTTTATGCAGGAGGTGGTGGTTTTTTAAGAAAGGGAACACCTTACGAAGTGGCAGTTCAAGAGTCTATAAATACAAGATATGGTGTTGAGCGTTGTATTCGGTTTGCCTTCGAATATTGCAGGAAGAGAAATAAAAAGAAGAAGGTTACCTTAGTAGGAAAAACTAATGTTTTAACTTTTGCCTGGGATCTTTGGTGGAGAGTTTTTCAGGAAGTTGGACAAGAGTATCCCGACATTGAAAAGGATTATGCTCATGTAGATGCAACTTGTATGTGGTTTGTTAAAAATCCTGAATGGTTTGATGTGATAGTTACAGATAATATGTTTGGAGATATTATTACAGACTTAGGAGCCATCATTCAGGGCGGTATGGGGATTGCTGCTGGTGGAAATATAAATCCTCATGGGGTCTCAATGTTTGAGCCTATAGGAGGATCTGCACCTAAGTATACAGGAAAAAATGTGATTAATCCTTTGGCAGCTATCTGTGCTGGAGCAATGATGTTTGAATGGTTAGGAGAAAAATTCCAAAATTCTGCTTTAGAAGAGGCAGCAAAGGCAATAGAAAAAGCTGTGATTAAGGTTTGTCGTGACCATTTAAAGAGCCTTTCTGCAGGAAAAATGGGATATACCACTGAAGAAGTAGGAGATTTAGTTGCTAAATACACAGAAGAAGGTGTGGAGTTATAAATATAAATTTATTGCGGGCTTGGGGGGATTTGAACCCCCGACCCCTGGCTCCGGAGGCCAGTGCTCTATCCGCTGAGCTACAAGCCCAGGCTCTCTGTAGGTGAACCTTTGTTTACCTTACTAAAAGTAAAACTTCTTTTAATATTTTAGCAAGTTCTCTTATCTCATCTTGGGCTTGAGGGATAATTCGTTTCTCTATAAAGTCTTGCCACACAAAAAGGGGACCTGTTGCAAAAACAGTTGTAGCAACTCCTTGGGGTACAACGAATCGTGCACTTTCTCTCTTCATGTTAAGAGAAAGCTCCTCATAAATCTTTAGGCTTTTTTCAATAATTTCTTGATAAACCTTAACATCCTTTTCTTTAAATGCCTTAGGAATAACAAATTTATCAACCTTTGTATATCTATGAGATCTTTGATTAAAATTCAACCAAGTATGTCTTACAAATTGATGGCTAAAAAGACGGGAAAAGTTATGAGCAATAACTCCTATCCAAGAAAAGGGCTTGGGATCTATACTTCTCAAAATAATTATTTCAGGTTCTGCCCAAAGTTTTTTTTCTTCTTTAATAAGTAAAGGATCTATATTATTTAAAGTCCCTGAAAATATTTTTTGCCCCTTTCTAAAGATGGTCACTTCTACCTTATCTAAGCGAGGTTCTAAATTTATAAGATTTAAAAATTCCTGATCTGAAAGGTTTTCGGCAAGATGACGAAGATTAAAAAGCGCTAAATCTTCATCTATAAAAACTTTAAAATAAGTACTTGAGAGCTCAAATTTTTCTTTTAGGCTAAGTTTGTGAAGCTTGACAAATATTGGGGTATGAGCAAAAACACTAAAATGACCAGCCTTTTTTAGATGTAAAAGAAAACTTTTAAACCTTTCTAAATCTTTAAATTTTTCTTCTTCGAAAAGTAGAAGTGGATGTGTTTCTGCATAACAAATACGGGCTCCTAAGTAGCTAAAGGGAAGATAAATAGGTAAAAAAGAGCTCTCCATGTTTTTTAAAACTAAAGAAATAAGTGTTTTTTGTTTATTTCTTAATTCTTCTAAGGTCATTTATATCCTCCTGTAGAACCAAAACCACCTCGAGACTTTTTTGGTAATTCTTCATATGTAATTTCTTTAATTTCTGGGTAGGCAATTTTTAAAAACACTGCTTGGGCAATTTTTTCATAAGCTTTTATTAAAGTTTTTTCTTTTCCAAGATTTAATAGAGGTATTTTAACCTCGTCATCTTCCCCACAATAGTCAAAATCAATAATACCAGCAGAATTCGGCATTATAAGGTTTTTCTTTTTAAAAAGTGAGGAACGGGGAAATATAAAAAGGGCATAGGGAGGAGAAGCTTTTATAACTAAGCCAGTTCTTATAAGTTTTAGTTCTAAGGGAGAAATTTCCGTATCTTCTAAAGCAAAGAGATCATAACCTACAGAACCTCCTGTGCTCCTTTCTGGAAGCCTTGCACGAGGATCTTTTCTCCAAACTTTTACTTCCATAAAGGTTCCTTTAAGTAAGGTTTTTAAGAAAATAGGAAAGCTTTGTTAGTGCTATAGAGATAAAAAAGTTTTCTATTTGCACCTTTTCCTTTTCAACAAAAAGTGGAACTCCGCTTAAATTAAGTATAGCTTTGATGTTATGATTTAAAAAGGTTTCTAAATAAAGCTCTGGTTTTTCTTCTTCAGTAATAATTCCTATATCTACTTTTATGGCTTTGACTACATATCCTAATTGGTCTAAATTATATACGGAAACACCATTTATGACCCTACCTATATGTTCTTCTCTTATGTCAAAAGCTGCCATAAAATAAAAGCCATTCCTTGAAAGCTCTTTATTATGCAATAAAGATTCTGAAAGTTGAGAAATTCCACCTATTATTAAATTCCATTCCTGGTTTATACCTAAAAATTTTTTTAGGTGATATTTAAGAAATTTTACACTATAGCCTACACCTTTTGTTCCAAGATTACCTACAAAACTTAAATCTTTTCTTAGTTGAGCAGAATTTATCCCGCACCTTTTTGCCAGCTCATCAGAACTAATAAAATCAATCTTATTTTTCTCAAGAATATCCAACACTTTATGATAAATTATTAGGCGTTCTAATGTTTTTTCTGGTAAATCTTTAATTTTTGCCATTTTTTAAAACCTTTTCTAAATTTTGCTCATAGGGTGGATGAATAATTCCCTTTTCTGTTATAATAGCAGAAATTAAATGGCTTGGAGTTACATCAAAAACAAGATTAAGGGCCTGAGCATTTTTCGGCGCAATTTTTCTTTCTCTACAAAAGAGTACTTCCTTCGGATTTCTCTCTTCAATAGGGATTTCTTCTCCTGAGGTAAGTTTAAAGTCGAAAGTAGAGCTTGGAGCACAAACATAAAAGGGTATTCCATGAGCTTTAGCAAGGACTGCAAGAGAATAGGTTCCAATTTTATTAGCAGTGTCGCCATTTTTTGTGATCCTATCTGCACCGACTATGACTGCTTGAATTAAGCCTTTTTTCATCAAAAAACCTGCAGCGTTATCTGTAATTATTTTATATGGAATTTTTAATTTAGCCAACTCCCAAGCTGTTAAGCGTGCACCTTGAAGAAAAGGTCTTGTTTCATCAGCATATATCAAAATTTTTTTTCTCATTTCATAAGCTTTTCTTATAACCCCCAACGCTGTCCCATAGCCTCCAGTAGCTAAAGCTCCAGTGTTACAATGAGTTAATATTCCACCCTCTGGTAAAAGAGTTGCTCCTAATTCTGACATTTTTAAGTTTCCCTCAATATCCTCCTCCCATATAGCTAAAGCCTCTAATTTTAAACCTTCTATAAAATCTTTCCAATCTCTTTTCCGAACTATCTCCATTTCTGAGATAAAAGTTAAGGCTCTATTATACATTCGTTCCAACGCCCAAAATAGATTAAATGCAGTTGGTCTTGCTGAAGAAAGCCTTGAGCTAATTCTTTTTAAAGTCATTAAAAGGTCCTTAGTTTTGGCAGGGAAGGATAAAATTTTTTCTAAATTTTTCACCCCAATATAAAAGCCTATGGCACCTACTATTCCAATAGCTGGAGCGCCTCTAACAAGCATATTTTTTATAGAATTTTTCACTTTTATATAAGTATCTGCTTTATAATATACCTCTTTTTGGGGAAGTTTTCTTTGGTCTAAAATGTAAAGACCACTTTCAGTCCAATAAAAGGCTTTAATGATATCTACTTTTTTAGGTTCTATGTATTTCTCTTTGGGCAATTAGGTCTCCAAAAGTTCTGTAAAAATTTTATTTAAGATTTTTGGATTCGCTTTGCCTTGAGTTTTTTTCATAGCTTGTCCTACAAAAAAGCCAAGGAGCCCTTTTTTACCAGCTTTATATTTTTCAACCTCAGCAGGATTTTCTGTTAGAACCTCCTTACAAATTTTTAACAAATTCTCTTCTGAACTTTCTTGTATAAGTTGTTTTTCTTTAATAACTATAGAGGGAGCAATGCCCTTTTCATAAACCTCTGGAAAAACTTGCTGTTTAGCAATAGTAATTGAAATGGTCTCT
>JBKBJB010000058.1:0-5837 GCA_046294055.1 Caldimicrobium sp. | reverse complement strand
TTAAGAGGCTTCCTTTTAGCCAAAAAAGTTATTCCCCCTAAAGATAAACTTCATCAAAGAGATTACTATCTGTATCTAATCGAAAAATTAGGTTTTAAACTAAAACAGCGGGACCTTATACTTCCTCTTAAAGAGGAAAAAATCCTTGAAGCACAAAAATTTTTAAAAAGTAAAGGTATTGAAGTAGGAAAGACTCCTTTAATATTAATAGCCCCAGGGGCTGCCTATGGTCCTGCTAAAAAATGGCCTGAAGATTATTATAAAAAATTATGTAAAGAGTTAGTAAAAAAGGGCTTTAGTATTTTAATAGTAGGTACCGAAGGAGAAAGGATTTTAGGGGATTACATAAAAGGAGAAATGAAAGGCATTTTCAACCTATGTGGGGAAACTAACATCACTACCTTGGCTGGAATATTTACTCTTTCCAATTTACTCATTTCAAATGACTCAGGGCTTATGCATCTCGGAGCAGCTCTTAAAATTCCACAAATTGCCCTTTTTGGTTCAACAGACCCACAACTAACTGCTCCTTTAAATCCGAGGGCTGTAATATTAAACCTAAAACTCAATTGCTCTCCTTGCTTTAAAAGGAAATGTCCCAAAGGTCATTATAATTGCTTAAGAGGTATTACCCCTGAAGAGGTCTTACAAAAAATTTTGACCATGCCTCAAGAATATTTTGTGCCTAAAAGTAGCTTTCAAAATGTGTCTTCAGCGTGCGATATTTAAAATAGGTTTTAAGTTCCTCTAAAACAAAATCTATAAGCCTCTCTACCGCTTCTTTTGTATAATAAGCAATATGGGGCGTGAATATTACATTGGGATATTTAAGAAGAGATAATGTATTTAAAGCTTCTTGAGCAATTTCTGCAGAGGGAGTTTCAAACAAATAAGTATTATCTAATAAAACTTTTTCACCTTCAAACACATCTAAAGCTACTCCCCCTTGGAGCTTTCCATTTTCTAAGGCCCAGAGCAAAGCACGAGTATCAACCACAGGTCCTCTTGCAGTGTTAACTAACATAGCACTATCTTTCACTAATTTAATATTTTCAAGATTAATCATATGATGGGTTTTCTTGGTATAGGGTACCATTACGGTTATGACATCAGAATTTTGAAGGAGTTCATTTAAAGTTGTATAAACTACTTTGTATTTTTCTTTTAACTCTTTGGATTCAGAAAGATCGTAGGCTAAAACTTTCATTCCAATACCATAACCAATGCGGCAAAGGTGACTTCCAATATTTCCTGTACCAATAACACCTAAGGTTTTCCCATATAAATCTGTTCCTAAAAGATGTGTGCGTGAAAAATCAAAATTTTGAAGTTTTTCAAAATTTTTCCTTAACTTTCTTGCTAAGGCAAAGATTAAGGCAAAAGTATGCTCTGCAACTGTTATAGAAGCATAAAAAGGTACATTAGCTACCTGAATTCCACGCTTCTGGCATGATAATACATCTATATGATCAACTCCTGTAGTCCTTGTAATAATTAATTTTAAAAAACGCATCTTCTCTAATACTTCTTCAGTAATATGTGAATTATGTGAGATTACAAGAACATTTGCATTTCTATAATTAGAAGCATTGGATTCTCTTAAAGCCTCCGTGACAAATTCTACTTCCAAATTATCAAATTCCTTTAAAAGTCTTTCCTTTAATCCCTTTATGTAGCCTTCTTGTTCCCAGTCTTTTGTTTCAAAAAAAA
Source organism: Caldimicrobium sp. (assembly GCA_046294055.1). Lineage (GTDB taxonomy): Bacteria > Desulfobacterota > Thermodesulfobacteria > Thermodesulfobacteriales > Thermodesulfobacteriaceae > Caldimicrobium. The sequence goes on along the minus strand of JBKBJB010000058.1, from coordinate 4,127 downwards.
TCAACTTCTCAGGCATAAGAACCTCCATTTTAAGGTATTAAATATCTCTGTTTGGAGCGAGGGACCCACCACCTTTCGATGTTATAACTAATACCAATAGCTGCAGGTTTTATCCCGCAATAGCGCTTATCTATAGCCTCTAAACTATAGGGAATATAAAGAAATGTATAGGGCTGGTCCTCTGCTAAGAGCTCCTGTAACTTAAAATAAATTTTTCTCCTCCTTTCTTTATCTAAGGTATATCGTCCTGCCTCCAGAAGTTTGTCCACTTCTGGATTTTTGTAGCCAATAAAATTAAGACCAGGACTCTCAGTTTTTGAAGAATGGAAGATATCATAAAGGTCTGGGTCTGGTCCAGTAGTCCATCCAAGTATTACGGCTTGAAAGTGTCTTTTATCAATAAATTGATGAATAAGGGTTGTCCATTCTAAAACTCTAATATGCATCTTAATGCCTATTTTAGCTAAATCTTGTTTAATAATCTGTGCTGCAAGAAGCCGAGCTAAATTGCCTTGATTAGTAAGAAGGGTGAATTCAAAAGGTCTGCCATCTTTATACCATAGACCATCTTTTCCTCTTTCAAAACCTGCTTCTCTTAATAGCCTAATTGCTTCTTCAGGATTATAAGGGCAACTTTTCTCAATTGCTGGATTATAAAACCAAGCATCTGGCTTATAAGGCCCATAAGCAGGAATTCCTTGCCCTAACAAGGCTCCTTTTACTACTTTTTCTTTATCAATAGCCATACACAAGGCTTTTCTAACCCTCTTGTCTTGAAAAAGAGGGTCTCTTAAATTATATCCAATGTAAGTAAAAGCAAAGGCTAAATAAGTATAGAGCTGAAACTCCCTTTGAAGCTCCTTCTCTTCTTTTAGTTTGAAATATTGAAGTGGCGTGAGACTTATCCAATCTACCCCACGAGCTCTAAGCTCCATAAAAAGAGTTGTAGGATCTGGAATAACTCTATAAATAAGCTTATCTAAATAGGGCCTGCCTTCAAAATAATTAGAATTATAGGTTAAAAGGATCCTATTTTGAGGCTCCCATTTTTCAAATCTAAAAGGACCATTGCTTAGCGGTTTTCTCCCAAAAACGCTTTGAATATATTTCAAATCTTTTCCTTCTAATAGATGTCTTGGGAGGACTACCAAATTTCCCCAAGAGGCTAACGCTAAAGCAAAGGGTTTTTTATATGTTACTCTAAAAGTATAACGATCTAATACCTTAAATTCCTTAACCTCAAGAAAGTCGCTGGCATAAGGGGAAGGCACCTGTGGATTCGTAATAAGCTTGAAACCAAATTCTACATCCTTAGCCGTAAACTCTACCCCGTCTTCCCATTTTACTCCCTTCCTTAAGTAAAAGGTGATACTCTTTTGATCTTTTGAAATTTCAAACCTTTCTGCCAAATCTCCCACAATACTTAAATCAGGTGCATATCTTACAATTCCTCTAAAAAGCTTATCAGCTACAGTATGACTCATAGCATCAGCGGCTAACATTGGAACAAGAAGGCTTGCGTCAGCAATAGTCCCAATAATAAGAGAATCTCCATATTCAGGTTTCTCACCCTCACATTCAACCTTAAAATTAACCTGAGCCGTGCTTTTATTAAAAATAAAAAGACTTAAAAATAAAACCAAAACACCTTTTTTTAACCTCTGGATAATTTTTTCTATAAGTCCCATTATTTCTTTTTTAAAGCAATTCTTTTTAAAGGTTCATACTTGGGCCCTGAAGGAAATAAATCACTTTTGAAAAGCACTATCTCATTTACTATAAAAGACAACCCCTTTAGCTTCTGAGCTTCTTTTTTTAATCTTTCTACATATTGTTGAAATTCCATCATATTATTTATATTTCTTATACGCATTAAAGTTATGTGAGGATGGAATTTTTCCTTTTTATTATCTAATTTCAAAGGCTTTAAAGCTTTTTCAATCTTCCGATAGAGATCCATTATATTCTCCGAAGAATTCTCTATTCCTATCCATAACACCCTTGGATCCCCTACTTCAGGAAAAATTCCTATTTCACTTAGAGCTATTCTAAAATGAAAAATATCTTGACAAGCTTTTTCACAGAGTTTAAAGATCTTTTCTACCAAATTCTCTGAAATGTTACCAAAAAATTTTAAAGTAAGATGTAAATTTTCCTCTTCTACCCATTTTAATTTAATTTCTTTAGGTTCTGGAATATTTTTTAGATTATAAAGTGCTTTCTTTATATCCCAAGGCAAATCTATAGCTAAAAAAGCCCTTACCATATAAGATATACCTCCTTAAGATATCAAGTGCAGTAAAACTTGCTAAAGTTTGGATTGTCTTACGATTTCCTTGAAAGAGAAAATGTATAGCATAGACATTGGAAGGAGTAGCCAGACCAATAAAAACTGTACCTACAGGTATTTCTGGAGTGCCGCCAGTTGGCCCTGCAACACCTGTTGTAGCCAAAGCAAAATGAGTCTTAGCAAGACTTCTTGCACCTATTGCCATCTCCATAGCAGTCTCATAACTATAAACACCTTTCTTCTTTAGGGTTTTATTACTCACTCCTAAAATTTTTTCTTTACTTTCTTCCGTGTAGACAATAAATCCTCTGTCAAAATAAGCTGAAGAGCCAGGCACCTCAGTAATCAAACTTGCTAATAATCCTCCTGTACAAGATTCTGCTGTAGATAGTGTGTACCCCTTAGCATTAAGAAGTTTACCCACCACTACATTTAAGCTTTCATCCTCCTCACTTATGAAATTTAGACTAAATCTTTCCTTTAAATCTTTTATAATAGAGCTCACTTTTCCCTCAGCTCCAAAGAGAACCACTTTTACCTCAGGGAGAACAGGATAATACCCAATCTTAACCTCCTCTCTAATTGATAGGGTCGCTATATATTGATTTAAGTCTGTTTCATTTACATCAAAAAAAACTAAGTTTTTTAAAAGTTTATTTTCTTTACAGGCGTATTCGCCCTTTAGCTCCTCTTCCCTTTTACATAAAAAAGAAAGTACTCTATTTTTCAGTAAATATTGAAATTGATATGGCACCCCTGGAAGGAAAAATAGTAATTTATTTCCATAAGTAAAATAAAAACCTATCATCTCCTCTTCTTCAACTAAATTGATAGCTCCTTCTGGTAAATAAGACATTTTTTCAGCAAGTTCTGTAGTATTTTGATATTCTTTACTGGAGAGAATGGCTGATAGAACCTTCTGATTTTGGATTAATTTTAAATTAAAGGCCTTAGAAATTGCTTCGATTGTAAGGTCGTCATCCGTAGGACCTAATCCACCAGAGGCAATCAAAAAATCATATTCTTCTACCAATCTTTTAAGAGTTCTAATAATTACCTGTTCTTCATCAGGAATTGTAACTATTTCACCAATGTGAAAACCTGCTGCGGATAAAACCTTCCCTGCAAATTCAGCATTAGTATTAAGTATCCGTCCAGCAATCAATTCATCTCCTATAAAAAGAAGTGCTCCTCTCATTTTAAGTGTTAAATAAGAATTTGATCAAAATTACTAATAAATTGGTCATAACCCCTGCTAAAAGGTCATCAGCCATTATGCCTAATCCCCCTCTCAGGTGCTCCAGTTTTCGTAAAGGGTATGGCTTAGTTATATCTATTATCCTAAAAAAAATAAAAGCAAGAGTCAATTCTAAAAATGAATATTTACCTAAACATCCTATATAAGCCCCTACGATTTCATCAATAACTACTTGATCAGGATCTTTCTTCTGAAAAACTTCTGAAGCTATTTGAGAAGCCCAAATACCAAGCCCTGTTAAGAAAAATAGTAAAATAAAATGCCAGGTTAAAGACCATGAAGACACTAAGTAATATAATAAAACACCTTGAATTGCTCCAAGTGTCCCTGGAAAGGGAGGTAAATACCCTATAAAAGCACCTGTAGCTAAAAAAAGAAATATCCCCTTTCCGATAAAAAGAAGACTTTTTTGCTTCTTCCACAAATTCATAATATTCTTCCATATTTTATTAAATTTTTCTTGAGCTTTCACACCCCGCACTATTCCATTTTTTTAAAATTGCTACTAATTTCTGATATAATTCATTAGGACTTGAGAACAAGTCTATCCATCTACTTAAAAAATTAACCTTAGATAAT
>JBKBJB010000057.1:0-5852 GCA_046294055.1 Caldimicrobium sp. | reverse complement strand
ATTTCTATTCCCTTGGTTAATTTTTTAGATAATTTTTTTCAAGAAACTTTAGTCACCTTTACTAAAACACTTCTTGAAAGGATTGCTGCACCTTCTTTTCTTATTACTTTTATTTCTGAAGCTATAATAGGTGGAGTTGGCACGGTCCTAACATTTCTCCCACTGATATTTACTACATTCTTTTTTATAACTCTTCTTGAAAACTCAGGTTATCTGCCACGGGTAGCTTTTTTACTGGACCCTATTACCCATAAAATAGGGCTCCATGGACAAAGTGTCGTTCCCCTTATGCTTGCCTTTGGATGTAACGTGCCTGCTATTCTTGCCACTAAAACCCTTTCCAACAAATTAGATCGTCTTTTAATTATGGCAATGATACCCTTTATAAGTTGTTCTGGTCGTCTAGTAGTCTTTAGTTTTTTTGCCATCACTTTCTTCTCTCACCCTACTCTTATAATACTTTTACTTTACCTTATAGGAATTATGTTCTCCCTACTAACAGCTTTTTTTCTACAAAAATCTCTCTTTAAAAAAGAGCTTAGTCATTTTGTTATGGACCTTCCTTCCTATCGCTTACCTTCTTTAAAAACACTTTTTAGAATCGTTTATTTACATTCAAAAAGTTTTTTAAAAAGAGCGGGAACGGTTATTTTTGCAATATCTATACTCATCTGGCTTTTACTTCACTTACCCTATGGAGAAAAAGAACTTGAAAACACTTATGCGGGAAAGATTGGGAAAACTCTTTCTCCTATCTTTGAACCTATAGGACTTGGCGACTGGAGAATTACTACCTCCCTTATTCCAGCCTTTTTAGCCAGAGAAGCTATTTTAAGTAATTTGGCTGTTATCCTTAAAGTAGAAGCCAAAGAGGAACACCTAAGAAAAAGCCCTCTTAGAGAAGAACTAAAAATAGTGCTTCACCCTTCTTCTGCAATTTCTTTTTTAATTTTCGTTCTAATTTACAACTCCTGTGTAGCTACATTTGTAACTATGTGGAAAGAAGGTTCCCGAAATTTAGCTTTTCTTTTCTTACTTTATAGTTTCGGATTAGCTTGGTTTTCTGCCTTTTTGATATATCAAATAAAAAATTTCTTTTAGTGGAAGCTAAAGGGAGCACCTTTTAATAGAGAGGCCCTTGGAAGCCTCCTAAGCCTTTCAGTTCTACTCTAAAATATATTTTTGTGTCCCTTGGAGTGGTTGAAATACCAAAGCCAAAAAGGTAACAATCATGAAAATATAAAGCTTCTAATTTTTGCTCAGAGGTTTCATTTTTTTTCAAATTTCGAGAAATATAATAGTTAAGAATAAGTCTATCAAAAAATTCTTGACTTAAGCTAAGAGTAGCCTGTCTTGTATTATAGGCTGCATCTTCTTGATAAAGAAAATTAACTTTTTCTAAGATAAAGTCTGTTAAATTTAAATTAAAGGTGTGCTTTTTAAAACCATAGCCATAAAAGTTATAACTGGTATCATAGCGAAGAGAGAGCTTTTCTCTCCAAGTTGCAAGTATTTGGAGATATAAATCTGAAAAAGCCCTTTCTTCTGGTTTTGTAGCCGTGGCAGACCTATATGCCCTATTTAAATCATATTGCTGATAAGCCTTTATAACTAAAAAATTTTTTTGTGTCTTTGTACTAAAAAATTGCCAAAGACCATACTCTATGGCACTCTTTTTATCTGAAATTAAATCCTCTTGAAGGAAAATAGGTACCTCCTTTTCAGAAGGTTTGCTTCTAAAAAAAACCTCTACATAGGGCTTTAGACTATGTTTAAATTGAAAACCTCTATAAAGATCCCACCATTGATAGTCTCTTGACAATAGAGTATAACTAATAAGGGAGCTCTCAAAAAAATACTTATTTAAATTGTCCCGAGTAAAATTGCCCCGCTTTGATAAAAAGTAATGATAATTTTTAAAATTTATTTTGAATTCATTTTTAATTCTGTTGAAATTAAAGGGATAAGCTATTTCAAAATTTAATCCTCCTCTTGTTCCATCATAATTTTTCTTTCTACTAAAGTAATCTAAATCTAAGGTTAGGGCAGAGAGAACTCCTGCAGTTTGAAAAGGAAGAAGGGATAAACGAAAACTTCCTATAGGTTGAAGGATTTCCTTTTTGTCAAGTTTTCCTTCATAATCAATGTGGGCACTTTGAAGACGGGTATAAAGACTATTATGTTTATATTGGAGCCAAAATTTTGAAGTTCTATATTCTTGGCTTTTATCTTCAATATCTCTATTAAATCGCTCAATATAAAAATTTTTGACTTTGTCAAAGCCCCCTTCTCCAATATTAAATTCTTCCAAAAAATCTCTATCTGAGACAAAATCTATATCCAAATGAAGATCTAACTTGGGAGATAAAATGACATCGCTTTTCCCAGAGATCCAATATCTTTCTTTAGGTGCCTTAGTAAGAGCATATTCACTCCTCTTTGTATCCTTTAGATAGCGTACTTTAAAAGAAGCTTTGGTGTCGCCTGTGAGAGCTAATTGATTCTCTAAATCCAAAAGCACTCCTCTCTTCGATGTAAAAAGTGGCGAAAAGGTAAAATCTATTTGATCATTAAGAGGGATAAAATAAGGGGTTTGTAAGGCTAAGCCAAACCTATTTCCTTGAGCTATGTTAGGAAAAAGAAAACCCCTTTTTCTTTCTTCAAAGACTGGAAAACTTATCTTGGGTAGATAAAATTTTTTAGGCAAATATAAAAGAGGAATATTCTTTGCTCGAAATGTAGAAGCTGTAGCTGAGGAGACACCCTCAGGGGTTATCAGTAACTCCCTAATTTCAAAGCTCCAAGGTGGAAATTCCTCTATTTCGCAATCTAAATCACAGCTACTTATAAGCGCCCTTTTTGCTCTATACTCATTTAAGGCATTTTTGCTAAAATCCCAGGCCTTAATCTTAAAACCTTCCTTTTTAAAATTAAGAAAAATTCTATCGCTTCGTATCTCATTATTTCGCAGGTCCAGTTGAGCCTTATTTCCTAAAAGTGTTGCATTTTGAGTAAAATCAAAAATTTTAAAATTTTTTAATTCAAGAAGATCTGTTGGAGGATCATAAAGGATCTCCTCTGCATAGATCAGTAAATCTTTCTGTTCTACGATTACATCACCTTGAGCTAAAATTTTCTTACCATCACTAAAAATTTCAATTCTTCTTGCTGTAAGCTCAAAAGCCTTCTCCTTAGGTAGGGCAAAGAGAGAAGATAAATTAACCATAGAAAAGAAAAGGATAAAATACAAATAAAATAGACCTTTACGCAAACACACTCCTTTTTATTAACAAAATTAATTTCACAGAAAGACTATTCTTCCTCTTCTTCTAAAAGCTCTTCTACTTCACCTCTTCCTTCTTCCAATTCTACCGCCTGTTCTTCATCTTTTTCAAGAAGGGTCAGAATTTCTCCCACATGAGTTTTTTCTTCCCTTGCGATCTCATAAAATAAAGCTTTTAATTTTTCAACTCTTTACCTTCCTTAGTTCTAAAAGAGCAAACTTACCTCAATTTCATTAAATATTTTTCTATCTTTTTTAAAACTTCTTCGGGGTAAGAGGTAGCTTCTGGCCAATCTCTATCATATCCTTCTTCTCTCCATTTTTTTGTAGCATCAATACACATCTTTCCTCCAAAACCAACAGCAAGACTTGCATGATCTAATTCGTCTAAAGGGCCTTTAGTGATTAATATATCCCTTGCAGGATCCACATTAGCACAAAAATAAAAAAGAGCTTCCTTTACATCTTGGACATTAACTTCTTTATCAAAGACTACTACAATTTTTGTGAACATAAGTTGCCCTAAGCCCCAAAGGGCATAGGCTACTTTAAAGGCATGCCCAGGATATCTCTTATCAATAGAGACAAAGGCTAAGTTATGAAATACTCCTTCCCAAGGAAGGTTTATATCTACCACTTCTGGCAAGACCTTTTTAATTAAGGGCAAAAAAATGCGCTCCGTTAATTTACCTAAATAGCAATCTTCTTGAGGTGGTTTACCAACAACAGTTGCTGGATAGATGGCGTCCTTTCTCATTGTTATGGCAGTTACATGAAACACAGGGAATGGTTTAGGTGGTGTATAAAAGCCTGTATGATCACCAAAAGGCCCCTCGATCCGTCTCTCTCCAGGATTTACATAACCCTCAAGTACTATTTGGGATTGAGCTGGAACTTCTAAAGGCACTGTCTTACAAGGAACCAACTCTACAGGAGCTCCTTTTAAATAACCAGCTAATAAAAACTCATCTAAATCTTCAGGCAAAGGAGCTGTAGCAGCATAAATTACCGCTGGCTCTGGCCCAAGAGAAACAGCTACTGGTAGTTTTTCTCCTTTTAGTTCAGCTTTCCTATAATGTTTAGCTCCTACTTTGTGCATCTGCCAATGCATCCCCGTTGTTTTTCTATCATAGACTTGCATCCTATACATCCCTACATTTCTTACTCCAGTCTCTGGATCCTTTGTGATAACACAAGGCAAGGTGATAAAAGGTCCTGCATCCCCTGGCCAACATTTTAAAATAGGAAGCTTAAAGAGATCTACTTCATCACCAGTGAGCACAATCTCTTGACAGGGGGCTTTTTCCACCTTCTTTGGGAACACATTTTTAGCTTGCCAAAGCTTTGGCAAAAGTTTTAGTTTATCTAAAAAACTCTCAACTTGTTGAAACTCAATAAATTGTTCCATTTTTCGGATTAAGTCATCAATACTTTCTACTCCAAAAGCTAAAGCGAGCCGTTTAAAACTTCCAAAAAGGTTAGTAACTACAGGCATTTTATGATCTTTTACTTTTTCAAAAAAAAGAGCTGGTCCTTCAGCTTTAACAACCCTATCTGTTAATGCAGCAATTTCAAGTTCAGGAGAAAGTTCTTCTTTAATCCTTTTAAGTTCACCCTCTTTCTCAAGAAGAGCTATAAACTCTTGCAAGCTATTTATAGCCATTGCTTTCTTCTCTTAAATTTCTATAATGTCCTTTCTAAAACTAAAATCAACCTCTATAGGATATTCTCCTGTGAAGCAGGCTAAACATACCTTATCTTTTAAATCACCAACAGAGTTTAATAAACCCTCTAAACTTAAGTAGTATAACCTATCAATATCCAAAAATTTTCTTATTTCTTCTACACTATGCTTTGCGGCAATCAATTCTGAAGCTTTAGGAAAATCTATCCCATAAAAACAAGGATATTTAATGGGTGGACAGGAAATGAGAAAATGGACCTTTTTAGCCCCTGCAAGCTTTATACTTTTAATTCTATTTTTACTGGTCGTGCCACGCACCAAAGAATCATCTATAACTATAACCTCTTTCCCCTTTATAAATTGTTTTATTGGATTTAGTTTTAATCTAACTGATAAGTCTCTCAGTCTTTCTGAAGGCTGAATAAAGGTGCGTCCTATGTAATGGTTCCTTATCACACCAAATTCTAAAGGTATTCCACTTGCTTGAGAATAACCTATAGCTGCATAGGTCCCAGAATCAGGAAAGGGCATAACTAAATCTGCAGAAAGGGGGCATTCCTTATAAAGATTATACCCTAAATTTTTCCTCACCAAGTAAACATTTTTTTGAAATATAAGACTATCAGGTCTCGCAAAATAGATAAATTCAAATATACAATAGCTTAGTTTTGAGCCTTCTCCTTCAAATGGAAAATACGATTGAAGCCCATTTTCATCGATAATAACAATCTCTCCTGGTTGGACATCCCTCAGGTATTCTGCTCCCAAAAGGTCAAAAGTACAAGTTTCCGATGCAATGATATATCCTCCATTTAACATTCCAAGGGCTAAAGGTCTAAAACCTAAAGGATCTCTAAAAGCTACTAAAATATTTTCATAAAGAAG
>JBKBJB010000056.1:0-5975 GCA_046294055.1 Caldimicrobium sp. | reverse complement strand
CCTTTTCATGGTCATAGCCATAAAGATGAAGTATTCCATGAAGAATGAGAGCTAAAAGATAATCCTCATAAGGAAGGCTGTAAGTTATTACTTCCTCTTTTACTTTTTCCACAGAAATGATTATATCTCCTAAATAATTTCCTTCGCCTTGAAAAGCGAGTACATTAGTAGGGTAATTTCTTTTAAGAAACTGCCAATTATATACTTGAATAACTTTATCATTTGTAAAAATTATAGTGAGCTCTTTTTTATTTCGCTTTAAAAGTTTAAAGACATGACGAATTTTTTTTTCAATAATTTTTTGAAAATTCTTTTCAAAAGGTGATATTTCCAAAAACTGGAAATTTATTCTCATAAGAGAAAAGATCTCTTAGTGGACTTTTTTTGCAAAAATAAGATATCCTGTATGACCAACTATTTGGTCTTCCGGTCTTAATCTATCTGGATTTATTTTGTAATTTCTAAGTAAAATTTCTACTACTTCTATATCAACAAAAGGGAATTCTTTAAGTCCTTTTAAAGTTTCACTCACTTGATTTGTTGTAGGAACTAATATTCCTAAAGGATGTCCTCCCTTTAAGGAATTATAAGCAGCACCTAAAATTTCCCAGGGATTGCGAAGATCTATAAATATCCCATCCACCTCTTTTTCATCAAAAGCATCTTTTACTTCCATAAGTTTAAAAATAACTCTTGATTCAAGCCCTAATCTTTTAATATTTTCTTTAGCTACCTCAAGAAACCTCTCCTCCTTTTCATAGGAAAACACTTTTCCATCTCGCCCAACTAAAAAGGCTAAAATACAGGTAAGTGCACCAGAACCGGAGCCGCATTCTATATATTTCTTACCCTCAACTACACCCAATTTAAGAACAATATATCCTAAATCCTTCGGATATATAATTTGTGTAATTCTTTTTAATTTCATTATATAATCATAAAGGGTTGGTTTTAAAATATAAAAAGGCACCCCTGTAGAAGAAAATACCTTATCGCCGTAATTTTTATCTATTAACTCCGAGAGATCAATAACACCTTTATGCGTGTGAAAGAGTCCTTCCTTTATAGAGAGAAGATACTTTTTTTCACCGTCATAGAGAAGGACATAGTCATTTTCTTTAAGCGCCATCTTCTCATCAGCTACTTAAAAAAACTTTAAAGGCTTGAAAAGTCATATAGAGGTCACCCTTATGAGATATTTCGAATGGTGAATGCATTGATAAAAGGGGTGGTCCAATATCAATAACATCCATACCATAGGAAGCTAAATATTTAGAAACTGTTCCACCTCCTCCTTCATCTACCTTACCCATAGATGCTACTTGATAAATAACCCTATGTTTTTCAAAAATATCTCTTATATAGGCTACATATTCTGCATGGGCTTCATTTGCCATATATTTCCCACCATGCCCTGTATATCTCGTTAAAACTACACCATATCCCATCTTTGCATCATTAAATTTATCATGTACATCCATGTAATTAGGATCTACACCCGCGGTTACATCTGCCGAAAGAGCTTTGGTATGAGTCATAACCTCAAAAAAAATATTGGGAGTAGTAGGAAGTTGATGAATCTTTAGCAAATCATAGATTAAGGCTTCAAAAATTCTACTTTTTGCGCTGGTATTTCCTTCTGAGCCTATCTCCTCTCTATCCATAAAAATTACCAAGGCAGTATATTTGGGTTTTTCGATGGAAAGCAAAGCTTTAAAACTTGTAAAAGCACATATCCTGTCATCTTGCCCATAACCACCAATAAACGCCCGGTCTAGTCCTACAAACCTTGCTCTGCCAGCAGGAACTGCCGAAATTTCAGCTGAAGCGAAGTCCTCTTCTCTTATACCAAAGGATTCTTCAAGTAGTTTCAAAATGGCCTTTTTGACTCTTTCTTTTTCCTCTTTTTTCCCTTCATTCCCTATTTCTATAGGAATGCCCCCAACTAAAATATTCAAGTTTTCGCCAAGTATTGCTTCCCCTAATTTCTTTTCCTCCTGTTTTTTGCGCGAAAGATGAGGTAATAAATCACAGATAGTAAATAAAGGTTCCTCTTCCTTTTCTCCTAAGACTATGTTTATTTTTTCTCCATTCTTTTTCACAACTACACCATGCAAAGCCAAAGGCATAGCAACCCAATGGTACTTTTTAATTCCTCCATAATAGTGGGTTTTAAAAAAAGCAAGCTCCATTTCTTCAAAAAGGGGATGCAATTTTAAATCTAAACGAGGTGTATCAATATGACTAACTACTAACCTTAATCCATCCTTTAAAGGTCTCTCACCCTCTCTCCAACAAGCTAAAAATTTATCTTTATACTTAAAAAAACCTTTTTCTTTAGCACCCTCCCTAAAACCATTATTTTCAAGCTCCCTTTTAAAAAATTCTACACTCTCCCTCTCCGTTTTTACTTCAGAAAGAAAATTTATGTATTCCTTAGCAAAATTCTCTATATCAATTTTTTCATGAGGAGATAATTTATCATAAACATGTCCCATAATTATCCTCCGTCAGAAATCAACTTAAGATTTTCCTAATACACTTAAATATATCACTTCTCCGAATCTCAGCAATAACATGTATTCCTGCCGAACCTGTATATTTACTCTTTTAATTACCAAAGGTTTTAAGCTACAGTGCAAACACACTATAATTCTACTTTAGTAACTACGCCATGGAGTTTAGTAATAGGAAGGTCTAAAAATTTAATATAATGAGGACTTAATTGTTTAATTAATGCATATAATTTCCATAAAGGATGTCTTGTTTCTATATCTTCAAGGCCATAGAAAATAGCTCTTTCATCAATATTTAGCTCTCTTAAAATATCTTCTACCTTTAATATTTCCATATATCCATAGGCTATTTCTAATACCTTAGCACCTGGACATAATTCTTCCAAAAAACCTGTAGTTATTCCATAGGGTTCGTTTTTCCTAATGAGTGAAATAAATATATTCTCCTCATAGATGATTCCATGATAAAATAAGGTTTCAATTACATAAGGTGGAAATTTAGAAATATCTCTTATAAAAAATAAAGCAGTACCGGGAATTTTTGGATGTGTAGCATAGACCCTGCGAAATTTATGAATAAATTCTTCTTGAGGCAAGAATTTCATACTTTTATAAAGCTTAGTTTGTCCTTGCGTATAAACTAAAATAATAAAGAAAGGAAAGGTTGCTAAAATTATAGACCAATATCCACCATTTGGAAATTTAAACCAAGTAGCACTAAAGTATAAAAAAGTAATAGAAGCTGTAAAAATGGATAAAATAAAAAATTTATATTTTTTCTTTAAAAGAAATATAAAAATAAGAAAGATACTGGTAATTGTCATATCTCCTGCTACTGCAAGGCCGTATGCTGCTGCTAATTTAGAAGAACTACCAAAAAGATACATAATATAACAAACTGCTATAAATAGAAAAAAATTTACTGTTCCGATATAGATTTGAGAGCTCAGTTCTGCTGATGTGTATTTAACTTTTAATATGGGAAAAAGCCTTGCTGAGATGGCTTGATAGACTAAACTAAACATAGCACTTATTACTGCTTGTGAAGCAATTACAGTAGCAGTAAGAGCTAAAAGAACAAAGGGTACATAAAAAAAAGGAGCTATCTTTAAGATCATTTCAAAGAGAACAAACTTAATGTGAGGATTTTGTATTAAAAAAGCACCTTGTCCTAAATAATTTGTTGCAAGTGCAAGAAAAACTAGTCTCCAGGCTTTTTTGATAGGAGTTGCTCCAAGGTGTCCAATATCAGTATACATTGCTTCTGATCCTGTGATACACAAAATAGTCTCACCCAGTATTAAATACCCTTTAATACCATTTGTTCGGAAAAATTCTACAGCATAGAGGGGGTTAATAGCTTTTAAAACCTCGGGAACTTTTAAAATATTATATAAGCCGAAAGCAAAAAGGGTCATAAACCACAAGCTCATTATAGGACCAAAGGTAGCTGAAACTCTTTCAGTTCCCCTTGATTGAAAAGCAAAAAGAAGGAGTGCGATAAAAATACTTATTAATACTATGTGAAACTCCGAAAGAGGCGGAAGCTTTGGTATAAGAGCAATACCTTCTACAGCGCTTAATATACTTATAGCTGGTGTAATAACTGCATCCCCCATAAGTAAGGAAATTCCAATAAATGTTAACAAATTAACAAGGCGCAAAGTTTTTACTCTACCCTTTAAATAACTACGCAAAATTTCTGAAAGAATTAGGGTGCCCCCTTCACCCCTTAAACTTAAACTCATAGCAAGGACTGTATATTGAAGCGTAGGAATTATTACTAAACTCCAAAAAATAATAGATAAAACTCCTAAAATATTTTCTTTGGTTGCAGGAATAAAAAGAAAAACTACAGTTAAGGTGTAGAGAGGGCTTGTTCCAATATCACCAAAAACAAGCCCCAAGGCTTTTACTATTCTTTGCATAACCCATATTTTAATCATTCCAAAAGATTTGTAAAGCAACAAGGCCTGGGTAAATTGGATTAAAATTCATTTAGAATAATTGCAAAAGCCCCAGGTTTTAAGCTCGTTTTTCTAAAATGAGTTGATAATTCCCTTAAAATAGCCAAGCCCGTTTTCTACCAAATACATAGGTTCCAAATTTTAAAGAACAGGCTTTACAAACTACAGCTATTAAATTTTCTAAGACATTTAAAAATCATGAATATAACTTATATGATCGCCTTTAAAAGCAAAAAAACAAATCTTTCATAGCATTTTTACCCCTCACCACTCTCTTATTTATTCTTCTGGGCTAAAATCCTCTTTTGAAGCCCCACAAACTGGACAAATCCAAGTATCGGGCAATTTTTCAAAAGGTGTTCCTTGAGAAATATCTTGATTTGGATCTCCAACCTCTGGATCATAAACATAACCACAGATAGTACATTTATATCTCTTCATCGCTTCCTCCTAAAATTTATTTTAATTTAATAGGTCACACACCTGTTAATTCTTAACCTTGTTTCCTATCACAGTAAATTCTTAATTTATAGGTTTAAAAAATAATGTAAACCCCTATTACCATTTGTATAAAGGCCAATCCATTGTATATTGTCTTCCTTCACTCATTCGCTGAAGTCCTATACTAACCCTTTATCTTATACACATTTGTATGTTTTTCAATTACTGAGACATTTTTTTTTCACGGATGCATCAACTGTTCAGGATTTTTGATGTTTCTTAGGTTTACGGTTATACATCACCTCTCTCCTTTCTCGTGCATATTAAAATTATATTTCAAAAAATTTGAGTCATTTAAAATTGCTCGCACCCCTAAATTACCTAAAACTTTAATTAGGTATAAAAATAAAATAACTTTAAATCCTTCTCTTTTGGATTAAACTTTAACTATGTATCTCCTTTACATTCTCAAAATCCCCATTGAGTTAAGCGGACAAATAGAAGAGGAACTTTATTTATATGAAAAATTAAGCTGGGAAAAAGAGGAGAAAAGCGAAGAAGCTGTTTTAAAATTCTATTTTCCTTTATGTTTTAAGGAAAAAGATGAAGAAAAGATAAATTTTCTTGAAAATTTATGCTCAAAATATGGAAATATTTCCAGTGAATTAAAACTTATTAAAAAAGAAAACTGGGAAGAAATCTGGAAATATCATTTCAAGCCTTTAGAAATAGGGGAAAAACTTTTGATTTTGCCACCTTGGGAAGAGGCACCTAAGAACAGTACAAGACTTCCTATTTATATTTATCCTGGACAAGCCTTTGGTACAGGTCACCATCCAACTACTCAGCTTATGCTTGAATATTTGGAACATTATATTAGCGAAATTTCTGCTATAAGGGAAAAGCCATTTGTACTTGATATGGGATGTGGAACGGGTATATTAACTGTTGCTACTGCTAAGCTTTGCCCCCAAGCTATCATTTACGCCATAGATATTGATGAGTTAGCAATAGCTGCAACCAAAAAGACTTTAGAATTAAACCACCTTCC
>JBKBJB010000055.1:0-6059 GCA_046294055.1 Caldimicrobium sp. | reverse complement strand
TTACTATTAAATAAGAAAGCTCCTTTAACACCCATGAAAAAGCTTTAGAATAAGCCTCAAAATTTTTAATGACCTTCCTTCCACTTGTCAAAGCGTATATGGTATCGTTTGTACTTGTATCTCCATCTACGGTTATTCTGTTAAAGCTCTCTTCAACACCTTTCACCAACAATCTTTTCAACTCCTCTTTAGTGAGGATGGCATCTGTCAAAATAAAGGCTAACATAGTCGCCATATTAGGAGCAATCATTCCTGCACCTTTCGCTATACCAAGTATTACTATACCCTCCTCAATAGTTTTTGACACTATTTTGGGAAAAGTATCTGTTGTCATTATAGCTTGAGCAAAGGAAAGATAATTCTCTTTAGAAAGTCCTTCGATTAAAATTGCGAGTTTTGGAAGTATCTTTTCCAAAGGAAGTTGTTCTCCAATTACACCCGTTGAAGCTGGGAGTATTTCTTCTTTTTTGCATCCCAAAAATTGCGATAACTCTTCTAATAATTTTGTTACCTTCCTTAAACCTTCCTCTCCTGTACAAGCATTTGCCACTCCACTATTGGCTATAATAGCCTTCGTAGTAGGATTTTTTATATGTTTCATTCCAATCAAAACAGGCGCTGCTTTTATTGAATTTTTAGTAAAAACTCCCCAAGCAATACCCTTCCCCTCGCAAACAATTAAACCTACATCTAACTTATCTTTTTTCCTGATTTCACAAGCACAAGCTGAAAACTTAAAGCCTTCTGGTATATCCATATTTCCCTCCTCAATGTAAAGGTTTTAATAATACTAAAAAAGCCGATACAAGCAAGAAAATATTTACTAAATAATAATACACTTTGTTATTAAGTCTTAAATAAAATTTCTGACCTATAAATAAGGCTAAAACTGCTATTGGAAGAAGACACATATAAAGAATAACAACTTCCTTCCGAAGGTTCCCTACTATGTAGTGACTAATTGCAGCCATAAAAGATGTTGTGGCAAAAATCAATTGAAGAGTTGCCTTAAATAGACCTTTATCTAATCTTAACATAGACAAATAAATTACAATAGGTGGACCGGAAGTATTTAGAAGCCCTCCTAAAAGCCCAACTAAAAAACCAACACTTAGAAAAAGAGGACTTTTAAAAAATTTGGGATTTATCTGAGTTCTATAATTTATGTCCTTATTTCTTCTTAATTGGTATATTTCCCATAAAAAATATACTAAAATTGTCACAAAAAGAATTTTTCTTAAGAAGGGTTCTGATAAAAGTCTCAACCCCTTTACTCCTAAAACCACGCCTATCCATATACTCATGAAGAAATATAAAGGAATTTTAAAAATCCTTTTTTCATGAAGAACAAGCAACATTATAAAATTGATTGAGAATGAAAAAAGAGAAAGCAAGGGTACAGCAAATTTCACCTCTTTTATTAAAGCTAATAAGGGAAGAGCGGTTAAGGAAAAAGCAAAGCCCACTAATCCATGGATTAGACCGGAAATAAAAATTACTATTGCTAAAGAAAGGGTTTCAAAAAAAGAATAGGACATATGGTTTAATTATTTTCTTTCATTTTGAAAGGCGGAGATTATTTCAGAAAGGGTAAAGAAGGCTTTAAAAGGATACCCTCTCTCTTTGATCTTTTCAGCACCGCCTTCTTCCCTATCAACCAAGGCATATACTCCAAGGATATTAAGCCCCTCCTTTTCACAGGCTGTTATAGCTTGTAGAAGGGAACCTCCTGTAGTTACTACATCTTCAACAATGGCGATAGGCATCCCCTCATTATAATTTCCCTCTATTTGCCTTTGAGTGCCATATTTTTTGGGCTCTTTACGAATGAGTAACCCTTCTAACGAACAATTTTCAGTCATGCTTGCAGAAAGAATACTACAAACGATAGGGTCTGCTCCTATACTCATTCCAGCAACTCCCAAAACAGATAAAGGTTTTATTTCTTCCCAAAAAAGTTTTCCTATAAGTTTAAATGCTGGTGCATAAAGGGTTACTTTTCTACAATCAAGATAATAGGGACTTTCTTTACCACTTGCTAACTTAAAAGGTCTCTCTGGACTATAAAGAAAAGCTCTTTTTAAAATATAAGGCATAATCTCATTTTTTAGCATAATTACTTTTTTCTCTTTCAAAAAACTCATAGGCTAAAAATATTCAATTAATGAGTAAAGTAGCCCCTTTTTCACCTTTTCATGTGATAACGCATTATAGTATAGAAAATTTTTTAAATGCTTCAAGGATGCATCAGAAATTATTAACAACTTTTAAGCAAAATGCCCTAATCCGGCTCAATTCTTAAAACCTCCAATTCTCCAATTTATATTCACACCATTTTAATGCTTGGCATAGCTGAAATTTAAGGCATTCCACCATATACCCCTTTTATCGGAAATAATGAAGTTGCCTTGCCCATCTTACTGGTTAATTTTGCCTTTAAATCATTAAGGTTAATTTTATGGAGAATTGTTTGTATAGACTAAACCTTCTTAGCCTCTTTTCTTTTTGCAAGTATTGATTATACTTTATCTATGGAATTTAAGCCAACTACCCTCAATACTTTAATAACACTCTTACTTTCTTTTTTTGTCCTTTTTTTGTTTGGGTATTTAATTTATCCCTTTATATTCGTAATATTCTGGGCAGGAATTTTAGCCTTTTATCTCTATCCCGCGTACAATAAAACTAACAAAAAATTGGGAAAAATTTTAGCTGCCATTTTAATTTTATTTCTTTTTATACTTTTCATTCTGCTCCCTTTTATTTTCTTAAGTATTCTCTTTTTTGATCAAATTCAAAACCTTTTACAAAATATAAATGAGATGCTTCTACAAAAGATATTCTATTATATAAACACAATTAAAGAAAAACTTAGCCACTCAAAATTCTACCCATATATTGACCCCTATATACAACAAATCCAACAAGATCTATCCCAAAAAATATCAATTTTTTTAGAAAGTGTAATAAAATATACAAGTGGTGCTATTTTTTCTACATTCGGTTTTTTTCTCAAAACAGTTTTTACCCTTTTTACTCTATATTATTTCTTAGTTGATGGAGAAAAAATTGTAAATATAGTTAAAGAGCTAATTCCTGGAGAAAAAAGAGAAAAAGAAAAAATCTTGGCTCGAGTTTCTTTAATACTGAAAGGAGTACTTTATGGCAATATCTTAACAGCCCTCATTCAAGGTTTTTTAGCATTAATCATTTATTTTATCTTAGGTGTTCCTCAATATTTATTTTTTGCCTTTCTAACAATGATTGCTTCCTTCTTGCCTTTCTTAGGTACGGGATTAATTTGGCTACCTCTCTCACTATATTTTTTCCTCTCCGGCAGCCTATTAAAGGGTATCTTGTTAATTATCTTATGTAGCCTTACTGTAGCTCAAGTAGACAATCTTATAAAACCTTTTTTAATAGGCGAAAAGACTAAACTACACAATTTATTGGTATTTTTTTCTGTTTTAGGAGGTATCTATCAATTTGGTCTTACAGGGCTTTTTTTAGGTCCTATCCTCCTTGGCTTTTTTGTCTCTATAATAGATGTATATAGAGCCAAAGTTTTAAATCACTTACAAGATGATGTAGATTGATTCTTCTATGCCAGAACTCCCTGAAGTAGAAACTATAAAAAGAGATTTGGAAACAAAGATTTTAAAAGTTCCTCTAAAAGACATAAAACTCTACGATATTTCCTATTTAAAAAGACAAAAAATAGTTTTTGATGACCTCTTTTCTCTTAAAGGCCAAATTTTAAATAACATAGAAAGAAGGGGTAAATATCTTTTTTTCTACTTTAAAGATAAAATCCTTCTTATACATTTGGGCCTAACTGGAACTTTAATTCTAAGAGAAAAAATTGGGGATTGCCCCCTCTCTATGAATCACCTAATTTTATCCTTTGATTTTACAAATTATCTAATTTACTTAAGAGATATTAGAAAATTTGGGAAGCTCTCTTTAATTCAAAAAGAGAAAGGTGAAAAATTTTTAGCCTCTTTAGGAGAAGATGCTTTAAATATCTCTTATGAAGGTTTTAAGAAAAAAATTTCTCTTTACAAAAGGCCACTTAAATCCTTTTTCTTGAGCCAAAAATTTGTCTCAGGCCTTGGAAACATTTATACAGATGAACTTCTCTTTAGAGCAAAACTTAGTCCTTTTAAAAAAGGATGTGAATTAACAGAGAATGAAATTAAGAATCTCTTTAAAAGAATGAAAGAGTTGCTACAAAAAGCTATAGAACTTAGAGGTTCTTCTATAAAAAACTATGTAGATGGAAGGGGGCAGCCTGGACGTTTTCAAGAAAAACATTTGGTGTATGGAAAAAGGGGAATGCCTTGCCTCATCTGTGGAACACCTTTATCATACACTAAGTTCCAACAACGAGGCACAACTTATTGCCCCAATTGTCAAAAATAGCGCCATCTCTATGGAAATTAAAGATCAATATATTTTTGAAGTAGAAGAAAACAATAAGGGATTGAGATTAGATCAATATCTAAAAGGAAAGCTACCTCAGTATAGTAGAGCTTTTCTACAAAAGCTAATTAAAGAAGGCTTGGTAGAAGTAGATGATAAAAAAGCTAAATCAAGCCAAAAAATAAAGACGATGCAAAGGATTAAGGTGATCATTCCCCAAGAAAAACCTTTAGAACTTCAACCTAAAGAGGTTCCCTTTGAGATAATCTATGAAGATGAGGACTTAGCTGTAATTTTTAAGCCTGCAGGAATAGTAGTTCATCCTGCGCCAGGTCATTACGATGATACCTTAGTGCATGGTTTACTTTTAAAACTTAAAAATCTCTCAGGAATTGGTGGAAAATTAAGACCCGGAATTGTTCATAGATTAGATAAAGATACTTCAGGCCTAATGTTGGTTGCTAAAAATGATTTTACTCACAAAAGCTTGGTTCATGCTTTTAAGCATAGAGAAATTAAAAAGTATTATTTAGCCCTTTTATACGAAAAAATTTCTCCCCCTCGTGGTATCATTGAAAAACCTATTGGAAGGCATCCAAAGCTAAGAAAAAAAATGGCAATTATACAAAAAGGTAAATTAGCCATAACTGAATATGAAGTGCTTAGATACTTTAAAAAAGTTTCTTATATTATAGCCAAACCTCTAACTGGGCGCACACATCAATTACGTTTACACTTTGCCTCATTAGGACACCCCATCCTGGGAGATCCTCTATATGGCGGAATTAAACCAAATTTACCTAAACCAAAAAGACTTATGCTTCATGCTTGGAAACTCTCTTTTCTTCATCCAAGACTTAAAAAAGAACTTCACTTTGAAAAGGAGCCACCTGAAGATTTTATAAATTATTTAAACCAATTAGAGGAGAGCTCTGCATAAAACTAATATGATCAAAAAAATTGCTATAACTGGAGGCATAGCCACTGGTAAAAGTACTCTTCTAAACCTTATTAAAAAATTAGGCTTTCCTACTCTATCCTGTGATGAAGTTGTACATAATCTTTACTCTTCAATGAAAGTTCAAGAAGATATTATTAAATTAGGTGGTCCTGAACTCTATAATCCTCTTACTCAATCCTTAGATAAAGAAGCACTTTTAAAAAAAATGATCCAGGAGCCTCTGTTTAAAAAAAAATTAGAACAACTAATACATCCGTTAGTGTGGAAGGAAATAGAAAAATTTTTCGTGACTCATGAAAAAAAAGGCTATAAAGTAGCTTTTGTAGAGGTTCCACTTCTTTATGAAGTGGGCTGGGAAATTTTTTTTGATGAAGTTTGGATAGTTGTGGCAAGCTTAGAGACGCAAGAAAGAAGATTAAGAGAAAAAAAGAACTATCAATTTTTGGTAAAACTTAGAGATAACCAACTGCCTTTAGAAGAAAAAATTAAAAAAGCTCATAGAATCTTCTCCTCAGAAAAACCTGTAACTATCTTAGAGGAAGAACTTAAAGATATTCTAAGGGAGTATCAATAAGATTTTTCCCAACCTCTGTCAAAGCGTTTATTAACATGCATTTACCTAACTTTGAATATTTTCTCAAGAACAAAAAATAAGCCTCCGATAATCTATCAATGG
>JBKBJB010000054.1:0-6060 GCA_046294055.1 Caldimicrobium sp. | reverse complement strand
CTAATAAGCTGAAGCCTTTTTCCTAATTTTTTCCTTCTTGATTCACTATTGGTAGTTTGAATTTCTATAGCAATATCCTTAGCTAATTTTTCCAAATCAAGCTTTTTTAAAAGTTCAACAATAGCTTCGGCACCAGTCCCAATTTTTAACTTAGTTCCATAGGTCTCCATTAAATAGAAATATTTTTCTTCATTAAGGATCATTCCAACTGGATATTCCTCTAAAGCACTTTCAATAACTACATATTTTTCTAAATAAAGGATTGACTCAATCTCTTTTAGCGTTAAATCCAAAAGCAAACCAATTTTGGAGGGAATACTCCTTAAATACCAAATGTGTGCAACAGGAGAAGCTAATTCAATATGCCCCATTCTCTCCCGTCTTACCCTACTTTGAATAACTTCCACTCCACATTTTTCACATATAACTCCTCTATGCTTGATACCTCTATATTTACCACATAGACATTCATAATCTTTAATTGGTCCAAAAATCTTTGCACAAAAAAGACCATCTCGCTCAGGCTTTAAAGTTCTATAATTAATGGTTTCTGGTTTTTTAACTTCACCATAACTCAATTCTCTAATCTTCTCAGGGCTGGCTAATCCTATTTTCACAGCCCTAATTTTTACTATATCCTTAGCTTTTTCTAAAATACTCAAAAGGTCATTCATACTTATAAACCCCCCTCTTTATTTTAACAAACTTAATCTTCTATTACTTCTACATCTAACGCTAACCCTTGAAGTTCTTTAGTTAACACCTTAAAACTCTCGGGTAGTCCTGCTTCTAAAAAGTTCTTACCTTTTATAAGTTTTTCATACATCCGTGTTCTACCATCCACATCATCACTTTTAACCGTTAAAAATTCTTGTAAGGTATAAGCAGCACCGTATGCCTCAATAGCCCAAACTTCCATCTCTCCCAATCTCTGACCCCCAAACTGAGATTTCCCTCCAAGAGGTTGTTGAGTAATTAATGAATAAGGTCCTATAGAGCGTGCATGAATCTTATCATCCACTAAGTGGTGTAATTTTAATATATGCATATAACCTACAGTAATTTTCTCCATAAAGGGTTCACCTGTCATTCCATCATAGAGAATAGTGGTCCCACTTTCATCTAATCCAGCTAATCTCAGCCATTTTTTTATTTCCTCTTCAGTTGCTCCAGAAAAAACAGGTGTTGCCACAGGAATTCCATCTTCAAAAGCTTTCGCTAACTCCAAAATTTCTTCATCACTCTTTCCTTCCACAAACTTAAAATATTCCTCTTCATTAAAAATTTCTCTTAACAAAGCCTTCACTGCTTCTACTTGATATTCCTGAGCAAGCTTGGCCAATTTAGCACCTAATTCTTTACAAGCCCAACCTAAATGGGTCTCAAGTAATTGCCCAATGTTCATACGAGATGGAACTCCAAGAGGTGAAAGAATTATATCCACAGGTCTTCCGTCTGGTAGAAATGGCATATCTTCTACAGGCACTATCTTTGAAACCACACCTTTGTTTCCATGTCGTCCTGCCAATTTATCTCCTGGCTGTAACTTTCTTTTCATAGCTACATAAACTTTGACTATTTTTAGCACTCCCGGTGGTAATTCCTCCCCTTTCTTTATTTTGTTTATTTTCCCCTCATATTCTTCAATTATCTCTCTCTTTTTCTTTTCAAAAGCTTTAAATAGCTCCTGAAGAATATTCTTTTTCTCCTGAGAAACTACTTCTTTAACCATACCTAAAAGTGCTGAAGGTAAATTCATCAGAGCCTCTTTTGTAATAGGATCTCCTTTCTTCAACAATACTTCTCCTTCCCATTCTAAATTCTCTTTCACTACCTCGTCTTCTAACACTTGTACCAATTTATCAATTAAGCTCCTCTTTAAAATTTCTAAAATATCTGCTTGGGTTTTTAAAAGTTTAGCAATTGTATTATCTTCATTTGCCCTGGCTCTACTGTCTTTCTCCACCCCCTTCCTGGTTAAAACCTTGGTATCAATAACGATCCCCTCAATTCCTGCTGGAACCCTAAGAGAAGTATCTTTAACATCTCGGGCTTTCTCTCCAAAGATGGCTCTCAAAAGTTTTTCTTCCGGTGTTAAAGTAGTTTCCCCTTTAGGGGTTACTTTCCCCACTAATATATCCCCTGGCCGCACATAACTTCCAATTTTCACGATTCCACTCTCATCCAGATTTTGTAAAGCCTCCTCCCCAACATTTGGCAAATCCCTGGTTATTTCTTCTTTACCAAGTTTGGTCTCTCTTGCAACACATTCAAATTCCTCAATATGAATAGAGGTAAAAACATCATCCTTTACTAATCTCTCCGAGATAATAATGGAATCTTCAAAGTTATATCCCATCCAAGGCATAAAAGCTACTAACACATCCTTACCCAAAGCTAACTCTCCCCTATCCATAGAAGGACCATCAGCTAAAATGTCTCCTTTTTTAACCCGTTGCCCCACCCTAACAACAGGTTTTTGTGTAAAAGTAGTATTTTGATTGGACTTAATCCATTTTTTCAAATTATAAACTTTTACTTGAGGAAAATTATCTTCTCCATTTTCATAACTAACTATTATTTTTTGGCTATCAATATACTCTACTCTTCCATCACCTTCCGCCATAAGCAATAAGCCTGTATTTTTAGGAACTTCTCTTTCCATCCCTGAGCCCACAAGAGGTGCTTGGGTACGAATTAAAGGAACGGCCTGTCTTTGCATATTTGAACCCATAAGAGCGCGGTTGGCGTCATCGTGCTCCAAAAAAGGTATAAGAGAGGTGGATACACTTACAATCTGAGCAGGGTAAAGGTCAACAAAATCAACTTCACCCCTTCTCGCTAAGATAAACTCCCCATTTTTCCTTGCTGGCACCATTTTATCTATAATCTTTCCGTCTTTGTCTATATTTATAGTAGATTGAGCTATCACTAAGTCTTTTTCCTCAGCAGCATTCATATATACCACCTGAGAGGTAACTTCTCCATCTTTCACTAACCTACAAGGTGTCTCCAAAAATCCATAGGGATTGATTTTAGCAAAGGTAGTAGGAGATACAATTAATCCAATATTTGGACCCTCTGGTGTTTCTATGGGACAAATTCTTCCATAATGACTTGGATGGACGTCTCTTACTTCAAAACCGGCTCTTTCTCTTGTTAACCCTCCTGGGCCAAGGGCAGAAAGCCTTCTAATATGGGTTAGCATGGAGAGAACATTGGTCTGATCCATAAACTGAGAAAGTTGTCCTTGAGCAAAAAATTCTTTTACTGCAGAGATAACAGGTTTACTATTAATTATTTCCCCTGGAGTTGCATTTGCCACTTCTTCTAATTGAAGTTTTTCCTTTACCATTCTCTCCATTCTCATTAAGCCAAGTAAAAACTGATTTTCAACAAGCTCCCCTACTGGTCTTATACGTCTATTTGAAAGACTATCTATGTCATCCCCTTCTTCTTCTTTTTCTTTCATTCTTATTAATTCTTTAAGAATAGCAATAACATCATCTAAGGTAAGCGTCCTCACTGTTATAGGAATATCTAATCCTAAACGAAGGTTCATCTTATATCTTCCGATTTCAGAAAGGTCAAAGGTCTGGGGGTCAAAAAAGAGGGAATTAAAATAGGCTTCTGCTACTTCTAAAGTAGCAGAACTCGTGGGCCTCATCTTCTTATATATATCAAGAAGAACTTGCTCTCTTGTTTTTGATTTATCACTTTTAAGGGAATCTCTTAAGGCTAATGAATAGCGCTGAAAATCTGTAAAAAGTACCCATATTTCTTTAATTCCCTTTTCCCTTAATTTTTTCAATGTTTCAGAGGTTATTTCTGTATTAATTGGTAAGAGCACTTCTCCTGTTCCGGATTCAATATCAACTATTTCCTTTGCACTAATTTTCCCTAAAATTAGGGAATCTGAGCCAACTATTTTAGTTATACCAAGTTCTTTTAGTTTTCTTAAGATTCCTGGACTTATTATCTTCCCCTTTTTTACTAAAACTTCTCCTGTTTCAGGATGAATAAAGTCTGTCTCAGCTTTACTTCCAGCTAACAAATCAAAGTTTAACTCACGCTCAACCCCATCAGGCAATAAATAATATTTCTCTACAGGATAAAAAAGATTTAATATTGCTTCATCAGTTAAACCCATTGCCTTTAAAAAAATGGTTGCTGAAATATTTTTTCTTTTATCAATCCTTACAAAAAATCTTCCTTTATAATCAAAAATAAAATCTATCCAAGATCCCTTTACAGGAATAACTCTTCCTATATAAGTCAAACGCCCTGCTTTAGCTTGTGTTTTATCTTTTTCAAAAATAACACCGGGAGACCTCTGCAGCTGACTCACTACTACCCTTTCCGTACCATTAATGATAAACCTGCCATCCTCTGTCATTAAAGGTAAACTTCCAAAATAAAGGTCCTGCTCTTTTATATCTCTTATACTTTTAACCCCTGTTTCAGGATCTACATCATAAGTTACAAGTCTTACCCTCAATTTCATTGGAGCTTCATAAGTTTGACCCCTCTCTTTCACTTCATCAGGTTCATACTCTGGTGCTAAGAACTTATAATCTATATACTCCAAAACCAAGTTTCCTGTGTAATCCTTTATTGGAAATATAGATTTTAAAGATCTATGTATACCTACATCCTTTCTATGCTCTTTAGGTGTATTTGCTTGCAAAAAATTCTCATAGGATCTTTTGGGAATCTCAAGAAGGTTAGGTAAATCCGTAACTAACTTTACTTTCCCGAAACTTTTTCTTATTCTCAAAGTGTTACTATTCTTTGACATTGCAGACTTACCTCCTTCAGATGGTCTAAATGACATAAAGGGACCCTATTTTGATATAGGATCCCTTTATAAAATTATTCTGAGTTTTGAAAATTGTCAAGATTACTTAATTTCTACTTTTGCGCCAACTTCTTCTAATTTTTTCTTAATTTCCTCAGCTTCAGCTTTAGATATACCCGTTTTAACTGGCTTGGGTGCAGACTCAACAAGATCTTTTGCCTCCTTTAGACCAAGCCCTGTAATCTCTCTTACCACCTTAATTACATTAATTTTATTAGCTCCAGCTTCTGCTAAAATTACATCAAACTCCGTTTTTTCCTCTGCAGGTGCTGCTTCTTGAGCCGCAGCCACACCTGGCATAGCTGCTACAGCTGCAACAGGAGCTGCTGCTGTAACACCAAACTTTTCTTCTAATTCCTTAATAAACTGAGAAAGCTCAAGCACGGTCATGTTTGAAATAAACTCAATCACTTCTTCCTTTGTTACAGCCATCTCTTAACCCTCCTTTTTATTTTCATTTTTGATTAATTGCCCTCTTTACTCTTTTTTTCTTCAATGGCCTTAAGCACATAAAGGAATTGCCTCAAAATAGCAGAGAATACTCCAACAAAGTTAGCAAGGGGCGCTTGAATTGTACCTAAAAGCTGCGCCATAAGGACTTCCTTTGAAGGTAACTTCACCAGCTCATCAATCGCTTTGGCATCATAACCCTTCCCTTTAAAAACTAATCCTTTAAGCTCGAGTCCGGAATGATTCTTTATAAATTCTTTTAATACTTTTGCTATTTCAACAGGGTCTTTATAGGAAAAAACTAAAGCACATGGCCCCTCAACATAATCCATAACTGGCTTAAATGGGCTATCATCTGTAGCTATTCTTATTAAATTATTCTTAAAAACTCTATACTCACCATCCTTCTCTCTCACAAGCTTTCTAATTTCATTTACTTCTATAACCTTCAGCCCCTTAAAAGAAGCTATAAAAACTGCATCAGACCTACCAAGCTTTTCTCTTAAATTCTTTAACATTTCCGCTTTTTTTGCTTTTGTAATCAAGGCTAACCTCCCTCAATATTTTTTAAGAAAGGATACCCTTTCGCCTAAAGTAGGCTCCGCCCTCGGGCGGAAATTAAGCGGACCTCCGCACCTACTTATCTCAGGCCAAAAGGGCTCCCATTAAATGAGAGCACCTTGGCCAATATATTTATTAATCTCCAGAATATTTCTGAAGTAAATTCTTTACATCGTTAACATCTACTTTAA
>JBKBJB010000053.1:0-6089 GCA_046294055.1 Caldimicrobium sp. | reverse complement strand
GAAATACTACCCTTTATCTTACTCAGTTAACTAACAAATGGGCAGAACGGTCGTATGTCTATTGGGAAAAAAATAGAAAAGAAGATAGGGCTCTTTTTGGCATAATTCAGGGAGGTATGTATGAAGATTTAAGAAAAGAAAGTGCCCGCTTTATTGTTAATCTACCTTTTGATGGTTATGCTCTTGGTGGACTATCAGTTGGTGAACCTATAGAACTTAGAAATAGAATGATAGAGTGCGCAGTTGAGGAAATTCCGCAAAGTGTTCCTCGTTATCTTATGGGAGTTGGTACTCCTTTAGATATTCTTGAGGCTGTAATGAGAGGGATAGATATGTTTGACTGTGTACTTCCTACACGAAACGCAAGGAGAGGCACTATTTATACCTCAGAAGGTATAATTTCTATAAAAAACTCCTGTTATAAAGAAGATTTTACACCCCTTGATCCAAGCTGTGAATGTTATACTTGCAGGCATTACAGTAAAGCCTATTTAAGACATCTGTTCCTTTCTAAAGAACTTTTAGTTTATTCTTTACTTTCTCTACACAATCTATATTTCTATGGTAAAATCATCAAAAGAATAAAGGAGGCAATTTTAAAAGGTACACTATATTCTTTAAGAGAAGAGTTTATCGTTAAATATTATAAAACAAAGGAGGAAGAAGATGAGTCTAATTAATTTTTTAGTAGCTGAAGCTTTTGCTATGGCACCCCCACAAGGTCAAGGCGCGCAAGGCGGTTTAATAGGATTAATCATAACCCTTTTACCTTTAATTTTAATCTTTGTAATTTTTTATTTTCTTCTTATCAGACCTCAACAAAAAAGATTAAAGGAACATCAGAAGTTCCTTGCAGAGTTAAAACCTGGGCAAAAGGTTTTTACCACGGGAGGTGTTGTAGGAAGAATTAATAAGATTGAAGGGGATCTCGTTTGGTTGGAAGTGGATAAAGATGTCATTATACCTGTAATCAAGGGATATATTGCAGGGTCTTACCAAAAATAGATATACTTTGGACGCTTGATGGTTTTTATAAATGTTTTATAATTAAACAATAATAATAAATTATGCGGGCGTAGCTCAGGGGTAGAGCGGAAGCTTCCCAAGCTTTAGGCCGCGGGTTCGAATCCCGTCGCCCGCTTATTTTTATGTCCGAAGTATTAGTAGTTGGTAGTGACTTAGCGGTTTCAAAAGCCGCATATCAGCTTGATAAAAGAGGTATCTCAGTCCTTCTTTATAACATGCACCATTATAAAATTACCTCAGCTTACAAGATTGATCTCTTTGAAGAGTTAGCTTATTCAAATTCATTTCAATCTGTAGAACTCACAAAAGCTGTAAGTTTTTTAAAAGAGAACCTTAAACTACTGTGTTTCCTCATTATGGAAGGGGCAATATTTTGAAGAAAGTTTGCCTATAGAAGTTATGACAAAAAGATACCTTTTTTAAAAGGGCTCTTTAAAAATTAAAATGTTTTATATTGAAAGTATTTCAAAAGAGATGAGAGATGTAATTCATATGCCTGCGAAGAGAAATTGACTTTTTAAAAAGAAGTTTTAAAAAAAATTAAATGAGTTCATTAGCAGATAGATTTAGACCTCGTTCGTTAGAAGAATTTCAAGGACAGCCTCACCTTTTTGAAAAGGGAAGTATTCTTGATTTGATTCTTAAAAGAAAAAAACCTATTTCTCTTATTTTTTGGGGTCCACCTGGCTCAGGTAAAACTACTTTAGCCCAACTTTTAGGAAATTATTTTAAAGCTCATTTCATATCTCTTAGTGCAGTAGATACAAGCTTAAAAGATATAAAAGAAATCCTTAAAGAAGCTGAAAAATTAAAGAAATTAGGGAAAATTACTATACTTTTTCTTGATGAAATTCATCGTTTTAATAAAGCCCAACAATCTTTTCTCCTCCCCTACTTAGAAAGAGAAGATATTGTTTTATTTGGTGCAACAACTGAAAACCCCTCCTTTGAAATCATTCCACCTCTTCTTTCAAGAGTAAAGGTATTACAGCTTTTTTCTTTAAATGAAGAAGACATTTTGCAAATTTTAAAGAAAGCTTTAACAGATAAAGATAAAGGTTTAGGCACATACGAAATTGTTGTTGATGATGAAGTTTTAGAAACTATTGCTGAGGCTTCTTTTGGTGATGTTAGATGGGCTTTAAATACCCTTGAAATTCTTGTGGATGGTTTAGTAGCAGAAGGAATAAAAGAAATAAAATTAAGTCATCTTTCAAAGGCATTTCTTTTTAAACCGTTGCATTATGATAAAACAGGTGAAGAGCATTATAATTTGATTTCAGCCTTTCATAAAAGTATGAGAGGAAGTGATCCTGATGCAACAATCTATTGGTTAGTGAGAATGTTAAAGTCAGGAGAAGACCCTAAATATATAGCAAGAAGGATAATTGTTTGTGCAGCTGAAGATGTAGGATTAGCTGACCCTATGGCGTTAGTCGTTGCAATTGCTGCCTTTCAAGCTTATGAAATATTAGGTTCTCCTGAAGGAGAAATAGCCTTAGCTGAAGCTGCTTTGTATGTTGCACTTGCTCCAAAGAGTAATTCTGCTTACAAAGCATTAAAAGAAGCAGAAGACGAAGTAGAAAGAAGTGGTCCTCTTCCTGTGCCCCTTCACCTGCGAAATCCTGTGACCAAATTTTTAGAAAAACTGGGATATGGTAAAAATTATAAATACCCACATGATTATCTTCAAGGCTTTGTAATCCAAAATTATTTGCCCGAGGATTTGAAAAGACAATTTTACCATCCCACTGAACAAGGCTTAGAAAAAAAATTGAAGGAAAGATTAATAAATTTATGGAAAAAATCTTGAATAGGTCGAAAAAATTATTTTTACGGAATTATAAGACACCATTAGCTTTTTTTACCTTTATTTTCATTGCTTTTTTTACCTTTTTTACTCTTTTTCAAATTTTTTATTTTAAATATTATTTAGAAACAACTTTAAAAGGAAAAGTTGACAGTACACTGAATCAAGTAGAGACAAAGCTTTCGGATTATATAAAGTTTTTGGAAAACTTTTATAAAATTCCCTTCATGTCAGAATTTGCTGAACTTCCAGAAAGTAAAGGATGGCTCCTTGAATTGGTTAATTCATTAGAAGAGCTTTTTAAAAGAGAGAAATTGATAAGCTTAGCTATATTTTATAATAATGAACCTTTTTTAACATGGAACTATAGAAAAGAGTTGCATACTTCAAAAATATGCGATTCAAATTATATTAAAAAAGGGTCTATCCTTATAGCTACTAAAACTACTTCTCTAGAAAACAAAAATTATTGTATCTATTTTTCCTTAGATGTCAGCTATTATCAAAAGACATTTAGAAATTATACGTTAATGGTACTTTTTTTGTATTTATTGACTTTGGTTATGGTTTTATATCTTTTTTATAGGTTTAATGAAGCGGAGGAGCGGAAGCGGGAGGTTGAAAAAAGCCTTCAAGCTGAAAAAGAGCTTGCTCTACTTGGCAGAATGGCAGCAACACTTGCCCATGAATTAAGAAACAGTCTTAATAATTTATCTCTTCTTCTACAAACTCAGGATCAATCCACTGTTTCAAAGGAGAAGTTACTTGAGGAGTTAAAGGGGCTTCTTGAATGGACTCAAGAGATACTTTTATTCCACAAAGATATAAAGATTGAACCATATTTTTTTAATCCTGAAATGCTTCTTTATGAACTTAAATTTATGGCAGCAAATTCTGGAAAGAAAGTGGCAGAATTAAAAGTGGAAAATCAAGTCAAAACTCTCTGGGGAGATCCGTTTTGGATAAAAAAAGCTTTAGAAAATTTAATTAAAAATTCTTTGCAGGTTATTGATGAGAATGGAATTATAAAAATCCACCTTAGGGAAGAAAATGGTAGCTATGTAGCTGAAATATATGATAATGGTAAGCCTATTTCGGAGGAACTTAAGAAAAATATTTTTGAACCATTTTTTACAACAAAAAAAGAGGGCTTTGGGCTTGGGTTGTATTTGGTCAAAAAAATCATTGAAGCCCATAATGGAAAAGTTGAAATAGAAAATCTTCCAGAGTGTGGTAAAATTTTTCGTTTAAAGTGGAAACCTCTATGAAAAAAGATAGTCTTTTGCTCGTTGAGGATGAAAAATTACAAAGAGAGATATTAGAAGATTTTTTTAAAAACAAAGGATATCAAGTTTATTCTACTGGCACAATAAAAGAAGCAAAAGAAATACTTAATTCTAAAGAAATTAGTTTAGTCCTTTTAGATTGGAGACTTCCTGATGGGGATGGTTCTGAATTTTTAGTTTTCATTAAAGAGCAATACGCTTACATTCCTGTAATTATGATCACAGCATTTGCAAGTGTGGAACACGCTGTCTCCTCAATGAAAAAGGGAGCTTATTATTATTTAGCCAAACCAATAAATTTAGAAGAATTAACAATCCTTATAGAAAGAGCTTTAAAGGAATATAAGCTAACTAAAGAAGTAAACCTTTTACAGGAAAGATTAAAATATCTTTCTAAGTCAGAGTTTAAATCATTGGAGGGGATAATTGCA
Organism: Caldimicrobium sp.; assembly: GCA_046294055.1. Taxonomy (GTDB): domain Bacteria; phylum Desulfobacterota; class Thermodesulfobacteria; order Thermodesulfobacteriales; family Thermodesulfobacteriaceae; genus Caldimicrobium. The sequence goes on along the minus strand of JBKBJB010000053.1, from coordinate 1,536 downwards.
GAGTCTTCTTCTATGAAAAAAGTACTTTCTTTGGTGAATAAAATTGCCGACACACAGGCCTCCGTTCTAATTACTGGAGAGTCTGGCACTGGAAAGGAAGTTATTGCTAAACTAATCCATCAACTAAGTCCAAAAGCAGAAGGACCATTTATTAAGATTAACTGCGCTGCTATTCCTGAAACCCTATTAGAGGCGGAGTTGTTTGGCTATGAAAGAGGGGCTTTTACAGGTGCCACTTACTCAAAGCCTGGTCTCTTTGAATTAGCAGAAGAAGGAACTCTTTTTTTAGATGAAATCGGGGAAATGCCCTTTTCACTTCAAGCCAAGCTCTTAAGAGTATTACAGGATGGCACCTTTAGAAGATTGGGCGGGTTAAAAGAGCTAAAGGTAAATTTTAGACTTATTTCTGCTACCAATAAAGATCTTACCCAGATGATTAAACAAGGGCTTTTTAGAGAAGATCTTTTTTGGAGGCTAAATGTTATTAATATCCATCTTCCACCTCTCCGAGAACGCAGAGAAGATATTTTGCCTTTAACCAAATACTTTATAGAAAAATTTAATAAAAAGTATGGAAAATCAATCCAAGGCATATCTCAAGAGGCACTAAAAGCGCTAACTACTCATAACTTTCCTGGAAATGTAAGGGAATTGGAAAACCGTATAGAAAGAGGTATAATTTTAGCGGAAGGGGAGATTTTAACTTGTGAAGACTTGGGTTTTACAGAAGATTATGCTAAAAGGGTATCATTGTTAGATCTTTTATTAACATTACCTTTAGAGGAAGCGGTAGAGACCTTGGAAAAAATTCGGATTGAAGAAGCTATGAAGAAGGCTGAGGGAGTTAAAGTGAAGGCTGCAGAACTTTTGGGGATTTCTGAAAGGGTTCTTCGCTACAAATTAGAAAAATATAGATTTGGGGGTTAGAATGACCTTTTTAGAGAAAATTGATCCAGAGATAGCAAATCTTATAGAGCAAGAAAAAAATAGACAGGAATATCAACTGGAAATGATTGCTTCCGAGAATTTAGCTTCTCTTGCTGTGATGGAAGCAGAAGGTTCACCTTTAATGAATAAATATGCTGAAGGATATCCCTTTGCAAGATATTATGGTGGATGTGTTTATGTTGATGAAGTTGAAAGAATTGCTATAGAAAGGTTAAAACTTTTATTTGGAGCCGAATATGCCAATGTTCAACCTCACTCTGGAACCCAAGCTAATATGGCTGTCTTTTTTGCAGTTTTAAATCCTGGGGATACTATTCTTTCCATGAATCTTGCTCACGGTGGGCATCTCTCCCACGGCGCTCCAGTAAATTTTTCTGGGAAGCTTTATAAAATTGTGCACTATGGAGTATCGCGAGAGACCGAAACTCTTAATTATGACGAGATAAGAGAAATTGCCTTAGCAGAAAAGCCAAAGCTAATTATCGCGGGTGCAAGTGCTTATCCCAGAATTATAGATTTTGAAGCTTTTTTTCATATTGCTAAAGAAGTAAAAGCTTATCTTATGGTAGATATGGCTCATATAGCAGG
>JBKBJB010000052.1:0-6134 GCA_046294055.1 Caldimicrobium sp. | reverse complement strand
GGTGCGCATTATAAGAAAAGCAATGGCAGATCCAATAATAATACCTATTGTACTTAGGATAAAGCCAAGAAAACCTCCGAAGAGAAATCCTGCCATAAATCCCGTAACTTCACCAGGAATTGGAGCAATAACCACTTGAATAGCTTGCAATAGAATAAATATAATTGCTCCCTTAATTGGATCCTCTGCTACAACTTCTCTTAATAAGCTTCTATTTCCCCAATACCTAATAAGCTCATCAAACATTTTTAGATATCAAATAAAATTTTAAGCACTTCATTTACTTCCTTAAAAGAGTAAATCTCAAGAGAGAGATCTTTTAAGTTGGCATTTAAGACTTTGGGCAAGAAAGCCCTTTCAAAACCTTTTTTTTCTGCTTCTTTTAATCTTAAGGTTATCTCTCTAACTGGGCGTAACTCTCCTAATAAACCAATTTCACCTAAGAAAAGCGTTTTTTTAGGAATATCTCTTTCAAGAAGACTTGCTATAAGAGATACAGCTACTGCTAAATCTGATGAAGGATCCTTTACTTTTAAACCTCCAGCCACCTTTAAATAGACATCTTTGTCTCCGAAATTAAATCCCAGTTTCTTTTCTAAAATGGCACAAAGTAAACTTAAGCGAACTGGGTCAAATCCAACAGCTTGTCTCCTGGGAAGGGCGAGAAAACTTTTAGTTACCAAAGCTTGTACTTCTACAAGAATAGGCCTTGTTCCCTCTAAAATTACAAAGGGAGCACCCTCACCTGTATAAAAAAACTCTTCATATTCTTCTGCAGAAAGAAGTCCTCTTTCAGTCATAACAAAAACACCTATTTCATTTAAGGCACCAAAGCGATTTTTAATTGCCCTCAAAATCCTAAAACCTGTTTCTCTCTCCCCCTCTAAGTAAAGCACCACATCAACTAAATGTTCCAATATCTTTGGTCCTGCAATAAATCCTTCTTTAGTGATATGTCCTACGAGAAATATGGTTATATTTTTCTCTTTAGCTATTCTCATTAGAATATTAGCGCATTCTCTAACTTGAGAAATACTTCCAGGTGAAGATCCTAAAGCAGGATGAAAAACTGTTTGAATGGAATCTATAATAACCACCTCTGGCTTTATCTCTTCTAATGCTGATAAAATCACACTTAAATCTGTTTCAGAAAAGAAATAAAAATCTTCAGAAAGAGCTAATCTTTCAGTCCGAAGCTTTACTTGCTCAGCTGATTCTTCTGAAGAAACATATAAAACTGGATAGCCTTTCTCAGAAAGGAGGCTTGCCGTTTGTGTTAAAAGGGTGGATTTCCCAATCCCAGGATCTCCGCCAATTAAAATAAGAGACGATGGAACGATGCCCCCTCCCAACACAAAATCAAACTCCTTTAACCCTGTTAAAATTCTTTCTTTTCCGATAAAGTTAATCTCCTTAATCTTTAGAACTTGAGGTTTTTTAGAGCTTTCCTTTAAAATTCTTTTTTCCTCTTTCTCTTCAACCAAAGTATCCCAACCCCCACATTGGGGGCACCTTCCTAACCACTTGGTACTTCTATAACCACAATTTACACAATAAAAACTCATCTCTACCTCTTACTCCCTATAAATACCTCTCCAGAGAGAAAATTTTTGCTCTATACCATAAAAATTAAGATTAATCTTTTCAAGTAGCTCTTCCTTTTCAAGAAAAACCGGTTTTTCATATCCTTTAGTCACAAAGAAAACCCTTTTTCCTAATAAATCCTCACACCTCCTCCAAAGATGGTACTGATTCTTAGGAGTTGGCTTGTCATTAACCACATACACTTCTGGATGGGATGAAAGATAAAAGGCAAGAGAACTCGCCAAATCTCTACTACTAACCACTAAAGGAATCTCTTTCTCATAATATTCTTCCACTTTTTTAGCTAATTCAGGCCATCCAAAAAATTTTTTAAAAAGGAAAACTGAACTCTTTCCAAAAAGATAAGGCTTTCCAGGTAATATCAGCACAAGTAAGGTAATTAAAAAGGTTAAGAAGAGGTTTAAATTTAAAAGCATCCTTTTTCTTTTACTTTGAAAGGAAAATAATAAGACCCAAAGATAGGCAAACAGAAAAAAGGGCATAAGCCAATTGTGATTAAACTTTGTGATAAAAGATAAAATTAAAAAAACTAAAAGTGGAGGAAAAGAGAGGAGATAGGAGAGAAGAAAAACCCTAAGCTGTTCTTTTTTTTCAAAAGAGCCGGTTTCTCTTACCTTGTTCTGGAAATAAAATTTGATTTTTGGCAAAAGCTTAAATCCTATGTAGAAAAAGAGAAGCATAAAAATGGGACCAAAAAGAAAAAATAATCCTGTCCAAAAACTTAAATAATAATTTAAATTTACAGAAAACCTATGAAAATGCTCTTCTGTATGTTTAAAAAGCAAAAATTGGTGCTTAAAATTCCAATATATATTAGGTGCATAAAGGAGGAGCGCTAAAAGAAAAATAACATAAGTTTTCTTAAAGGAAAGGAGAGACTTTTCAAAAAAATATACATACAAAAAAAATATTAAAAGTAATAGAAAGGAGGTTTGTTTAGTTAAAAGGGAGCAACCTAAGAAGAGGCCAGAAAAGAGGGCCTTTAATAAGGTAGGTTTTCGTAAGTACTCCACAAAGGCATAGAATGATAAAGTCCAAAAAAAGAGCAAAGGTGGGTCTATAGTCATAATGAAGCTGTAAACTGTAAAAATTGGGACAAAGGCTAAAGTAAAAAGATGCCACCGAGCAAATATTTCACCAAAGTATCTAAAAGAAAGAATATAGAACAAAACAAGAGAGCCTATATGCATTATTAAAGCAGGCATCCTTACAGCAAACTCTTTAACACCAAAAAATAAAGTAGATAAATAAATAATCCAGGCTACCATAGGAGGTTTGCTAAAATATCCCCAATCAAGCTTTCTTGACCAGTCCCAATAATAAGATTCATCATAGGAAAGAGGCAATTTTAATTCCAAAAGATAATAAAATTTACCTACCAAAAGAACGAATAAAAAAAGGCCGCCTACGCTAAAGAGATAATCAAACCAATACTTTCTTTGCATACCTATAAATCACCCATGCTAAAAATATCCCCCAGAGCATTCCACATAAAACATCTAAAGGATAATGATGGCCGAGATAGATGCGTGAATAGCAAACCAGAAATACAAAGAGAAAAGAAGGCAAAGTAAAGCTTTTCATAAAAAGGGATAAATAGGTGCTTGCAAAAGATGCATTTGATGCGTGACATGAAGGAAAGCTTAAAGTTTTTTTATCCTTAAGAGGTTCCTCAAGGAAAATAAATTTTCCTTTATTGTAATAATATACATTTGGTAGTTGGGTGTAGGGCCTTCCTCTATGGAAAACAGGTTTCCAAATTCTTGCACAAGAAAAGTCAGAAACTAAAAAACCTACAATTAAAATACTAACAAGGATGAAGAATTTTTTCCAAGAAAGTATGCTCTTCCTATACCAAAGGAAGCCCAAAAAAATAGCCAAGATGAAATAATAAAGATAAATAAAGCTTGCCTTGCTAAAAAGAGGGAGAACTAAGTTAAGAAGAGTATTTCTTTTGGTATTTAGGAAATAAAATATTACTTCTTCTATATGAAAAATATCAGTAATCAAAGGATAGAGATCCCTGCTTTTTTGGCATCTTCTAAAAATTTATTAAGGCCTATCTCTGTAAGAGGATGTTTCAACATTTGTTCTACGACTTTAAAGGGAATGGTAGCAATATCAACTCCTAAGAGGGCGCATCTGCGCACATGATCCACATGGCGAATACTTGCTGCAATAATCTCCGTCTCTATGCCATAGATATTAAACAAAGAAACTATCTCCTCTAAAACAAGCATTCCGTTATAACCTATATCATCAATTCTACCTAAGAAAGGAGATACATAGGTTGCTCCAAGCTTTCCTGCAACTAAAGCTTGAAGGGGAGTAAAAACTAAGGTGACATTGGTTTTAATGCCTTCCTCAGTAAGCCTTTTCAAAGCTTTTAAACCTTCTGTAGTAAAAGGTATTTTAATAACTACATTTGGCCCTAATTTAGCAAGTTCATAAGCTTCCTTAATCATTTCTTCTGCTGTTGTGGCAATAACTTCTAATGAGACAGGTTTATCAGGAACTTCTTTTATAATTTCTAAAGCAGCTTCTTTCCAGGGACGGCCGGTTTGAGCAAGTAAAGTGGGGTTAGTAGTTACACCATCCAAAATTCCCCATTCTTTTACCTTTCTTATTTCTTCAATTTTAGCAGTATCAACAAATATTTTCATCCCCGTACCTCCTTTAATCCTTTAGAAAATTTTTCTTTACCTTTAAAAATAGGTTTTAAGTCTTAAACCCTGCAATCTTATAAAGCCTTCAGCATCTTTTGGATTATATCCTTCCTTTTCGTCAAAACTGGCTAAAGTTTTAGTATATAAACTAAAAGGGCTTTTTCTACCTACTACATAGGCGCTACCTTTATATAGTTTTAATCTAATAGTGCCTGTAACTCTCTCTTGTGTGGATTCAACAAAGGTTTTTAAAGCTTGAAATTCTGGGCTAAACCAATAACCATAATAAATAAGTTCTGCAATTTTAGGCATTAACATATCTTTAAGCCTCATAACTTCTCTATCTAAAGTTATTTGTTCTAAAGCTCTATGAGCAATATGAAGGATAGTGCCTCCAGGTGATTCATAAATTCCTCTGCTTTTTATTCCAACGTACCTATTTTCCACCATATCTACTCTACCTATTCCATGTTTTCCGCCAATAAAATTCAATTTTTGAAGTAAGAACACAGGATCTAAAGCTTCACCATTTATAGAAACAGGCTCTCCTTTATCAAAATTAATTTCAATATATTCGGGCTCATCTGGTGCTTTTTCTGGAGCTTGGGTCAAAATAAACATTTCCTCTGGCGGTTCTTGCCAAAGGTCTTCAAGAATCCCACCTTCATAGCTTATGTGAAAGAGATTAGCATCAATACTATAGGGTTTCTCAGGAGTAACAGGAACAGGTATATTTTTTTCTTGAGCATAGGCTATCAAATCACTTCTTCCTTTGAAATCCCATTCTCTCCAAGGAGCTATCACTTTTAAATGAGGTGCAAGGGCTGCATAGGCTAATTCAAAGCGTACCTGATCATTACCTTTTCCTGTTGCGCCATGAGCTAAAGCATCTGCTCCTTCTTTTAAGGCCACCTCAACTTGTGCTTTAGCTATAAGAGGTCTTGCAAGAGAGGTTCCCATTAAATACCAATCTTCATATCGTGCCCCTGCCTTAATTGCAAAAAAAACATATTCTTTTACAAATTCCTTTTTTAAATCTTGGATCACAATTTTACTTGCTCCACAAGCTAAAGCCTTTTGCCTTATCTCATCCCAATCTTCTTCTTGCCCTACATCAGCACAAAAGGCAATCACTTCACAATTATATTTCTCTACCAGCCATCTCAATATCACTGAAGTATCAAGCCCACCTGAATAAGCTAAAACTACCTTTTTAAACTCCAATGGTTTGCCTCCTTTTTAACTATTAAATTACTCCCTAATTTTACTCAAAAAATATTATTTCTCAACCTTAGATCCATCTTTTCCTTTTTAACATTCCTTTAACATTTTTCTAACAATTTTTTAAAAAAGCCTCCATATATTTTCTTCAAAAAACTAAAGGAGGTGTCCTATGAAGAAAAAAGATTTAAAATTTCAGCATTTCACAGAGGAAACTATTTTGCCTCCGAAGATGCCAATGTATTGGTACAGGTTGCCCAAAAAGGAAGATCGGCACCTTGTTACACTGGATTATCCTATGTAGAAGAAACATAAGTAAAATTATAGAGGCATTTAAAAAAATTAAAAAAGGAGGAGAAGCTATGAAAAAATTAATGGTTTTATTTGTGAGCATTTTTTTATTTTTTGCTTTTTTTCCATTTAAAAGTAAGGCGGAGGGTCTAAAGGGAACAGGGAAAATAATTAATGGTGCAGGTGCAACTTTTCCCTATCCACTCTATTCTGCTTGGGCAAATGATTATTACAAAGACACAGGATTAAAGATCAATTATCAATCTATAGGTTCAGGTGGAGGGATAAGACAAATCACTGAGAGAACTGTAGATTTTGGAGCAAGTGATATGCCTTTAAAACCTGAAGAAA